>PMOU01000195.1 GCA_003161205.1 Actinomycetota bacterium
GGCCGCCCGAAGGCGAAGTCGCCGGCGAAGGCGACCACCGCGAGAGAGTAGATAACCAGCGCCGCGATCAGGAAGTCGTTGCTGACGTGGCCTAGGGCAAGGTTGACAGACATAGCCCTCACTCTCCCTCGTGTCGGTGGGGCGCGGCCTGAACGTCCGGGGGCGACCCTTGATCCTGCGCGGCCTGCTGGTGAGCGGACCTCAGTTCCGCGGCGAGCGATGCGAACTCGTCCTCGAAGGCGCCGCTGGCGTCGGTCCGGGTCAGGCCGCCGACCAGGACCGTGCTGCCCTGCTCGCCAGCACTGCCCGCACTGGCGCGAGCCCGGACGAAGACCCGCCTGCGCCGGACCACGAAAGAAAGCAGCAGGCCGCACAGGGCGGCGATGGCGCAGATCAGCGCGGGCAGCTGGCCAGGGTCGTGGGTGATGGTCAGGCTGACCCACTGGCGGTAACCCGTGAACGTGATCGTGCCCTGGCCGTCCGGCAGCTTCAGCGACTGGCCGATCTGCAGGACTCGCGGATCGGTCGTCAGCCGCTTCATCCCGGCGGTGTCCATGTAGTAGACGGACTGCGGGGGGCCGGTGTTCATGCCGAGGTTGCCCGCGTAGGCGATCAGGCTCACCACCGGGTTGTCCGCGGCCGGGAACACGGACTCGAGCGTGCCGCCGACGTCGATCGCGGTCGGCACGAAGACGCCGGAGAAGCCGAGCTGCTCCGGCTGCGCGCCGGGAATCTTCAGCACGCCCTCGGACAGGAAGTTCCCCGTGGCCCCGGAGATGAAGGGCTGGGCCCCGTTGTACACCACTTGCCCGCGGGCGTCGGTCACCTTGAACTCCGGGGCGTACCCGTGCCCGATCAGGTATACCTTCGCGCCGTCCACTGACAGCGGGCGGTTGACCTCGATGCGGTCAGTGCGGACCGGGGCGCCGGGTGAGGCCGTGTAGCTGACCTGCGCGTCGAACGAGGACGGCTGGCCGCGCTGCGGTCCGGAGGAGATGTAGCTGGCGTCGAAGCTGTTCAGCGTGACCGTGAACGGGGGAAGGTCGGCGGCGGTGACCAGCCGGCCTGGGTAGAACTCATCCAGCGCGCTCTGGGTGTCCGCGAAGCTGGTCCCCTGGATGAGCAGCCGGTCCGCCTTGTAGCCGAACAGGCCGCCGAGCGCGACCGACACCAGCACGCCGAGCAGGGCCAGGTGGAAAAGCAGGTTGCCGGCTTCGCGGAGATATCCCTTTTCCGCGGAGAGCCAGCTGCCCGTCCCGGCGTCGTCCGGCCCGTCGGGCCGGCGCAGCCGGAAGCCGTGACCGGACAGGACCCGCGCCGCCACCTCGACCGCGTCGGCGGGCGCCAGCGCGGCCGCGTACTCGGCGGAGGCGGGCAGCCGGGCCAGGTTGCGCGGGGCCCGGGGCGGCAGCGTACGGGCCGAACCGGCCAGCCGGAACGTGCGCGGCACCACGCAGCCGACCAGGGAAGCGAACAGCAGCAGGTAGATGGCGGCGAACCAGGGCGCGCCGAAAACGTTGAACAGGCCCAGGTGGTTCAGCAGCGGAGCCAGGGCCGGATGTGAGGTGAAGTACTGGACCACGCCGGCCGGGTTACTGCCCTGCTGCGGCAGCATGGAGCCGGGCACGCTGCCCAGCGCCAGCAGGAACAGTAGGACCAGCGCGATCCGCATCGACGTGAGCTGCCGCCAGGCCCACTTCAGCCAGTCGGCCAGGCCCAGCGCGGCGCCCCCGGGGGAGGCCCGGTCTTCGGGTCGCCGGCCGTCCCGTTCGGCGCCCGCGGAGTCGAAGGGGTCCGTCTCCCGTGCGCGCACATCGGTCATCGGCTCACCGCCTCATCAGCCGCCTTCCCGGTGACCTTCGCCAGGATCGCGGTCAGCTCGGGATACGTCGCCGAACCGAAGACGGCGCCGGCGATGTGCCCGGTCTGGTCGATCACCAGCGTGGTCGGCGTACCGGCGATGGGCACCACGGCGGTGAAATCGAGGGTTATCGCCGAGCTCGGATCGGTCACGCTCGGATAGGTGATGCCGAAGCTGCGCGTGAAGGCCAGCGCGCTGGGCGTGGTGTCGCGCACGTCCACGCCCAGGAACGCCACGCCGGAGGACCGGTAGAGCGCGGCCACCGAGGCCAGGGTCGAGGCCTCCTCCCGGCACGGCACGCACCAGGACCCCCAGAAGTTGAGCACGACCACGCTGCCCCGGTAAGAGGAGAAGCTCAGCTGCGAGCCGGTCAGCGTGGTCCCGCTGAATTCCGGGGCCAGCGGGCGGTGCCCGGCGGCGTAGAGCACGGCGCTGTCGCTGCCGTCGACATAGGTGACGTTGCTGTGCCCGCCGCCGGCCCACCCGGCCACCAGCACCACGATCAGCAGCACCCCGGCCGACACCGCCGCCGCCAGCACGACCGTGCGGCGCCCTGCTCGCAACACCGGGGCTCGCACCACCGGGGCGCGCAGCAACGGGGCTCTGGACACGGGCGGATCCTTGGGATCTCCTACAGGGGGTAGTACAGCCTTATTGTGCCGCATCGCCCTGAGTTACCTGTCGCCGGGCCGGCACCGCGTAGGAGACGCCGGTAAGCCGGTCGCCCGAATAGGTGAAGCTGGTCACGCTCCCCAGCGCGCATTCCCGCACCACCGGGTTGTGCCACAGCCGTTTACCTTCGGCCATCCGCCGGGTTACCCAGATGGGCAGCTGGTGGCTGACGCACACCGCTTCGGCGCCGGCCGCGGCCGCCCGCGCGGCCGCCACCGCGGCGAGCATCCTGGTCGCGACGGCCCGGTAGGGCTCACCCCAGGACGGCCGGAAGGGGTTGATCAGGTAGGGCCAGTGCACCGGGCGGCGCAGCGATCCGTCGCCCACGCCGAACGTCAGCCCTTCGAAATGGTTCGCCGCTTCGATCAGCCGGTCGTCGGTGACGATCTCCAGCCCGAGCCGTTCCGCCACCGGCCGGGCGGTCTCCTGGGCCCGCTCGAGCGGGGAGCTGAACAGTGCTACCACGGCCCGTTCGGCGAAAAAATCCGCTGCGGCGGCGGCCATCTCCAAGCCGTTCGCGGACAAGTGGAAGCCCGGCAGGCGCCCGTAGAGGACGTGCCGCGGGTTTTCCACCTCGCCGTGCCTGAGCAGGTGGACGATGGTTGACTCGGACATAGCCCGGCCAGCTTACCCACTGGCGACTAGGCGAGGATCTCGATGTAGCGGCGCCGGTCGGCAATCGCCTCGCGGAGCCGGGAAATCCTCTCCTGCGCGGCGCCGATGTCGAGCTCGTCGAGCGCGCCGCACTCCGTGATGGCCAGGGCCAGCGCGTCGGACTCGCCGACCATGGTCCAGTCGAACTGAAGCAGCTCGTCCAGTCCGGCCGAGCGCACCCGGTCCCACACGCGGTCCTGGCTCATCAGCGGCAGCCCGCTGACGGCCGTGGACACGTCCTCGATGCTGCGGCCGAGGCGCTCCGCCCGGCGGATGGGCTCCATGACCTCGGCGGGCGGGAACGGCTGCTCGCGGGTGGACGCCGGGACCCGGTCCGCGCGCCATTCGCCGGCCAGCTGACGCAGCCGGGTCGCGGCCTCACCCAGCCCCCGCCGCACCCGCTCGCGGACCAGCAGGTCATCGGCGCGCAGCCTGCCCTTCGCCGAGTACACGTCGGAGCCGAGCAGGCTGCGCAGCCGGCCGGCGACAGGTTCGGTCACGGCCCCGGCACGCTTGCCTGGCCGCCGGGCACGCCGGCGATGCCGCTGCCGTCCTGCGCCAGGCCGGCCGCCTGGCCCGCGAGCCCGGTCACGGCGGCCGCGGTGAGGCCGACGTTGAACGGCTGGCCCACCGCCATGTTCGGCGCGGTCAGCAGGCCGTGCTCGGCCATCTTCATCGCCACGTAGTAGCGCACCGCGTCCAGCTCGGACAAGCCGAACGCGCGCAGCGAGATCAGCTCGCGCATGCGCTCGTCCCGCGGCCTCATCAGCACCTTCACGTCGTTGAGCGTGACCCCGTAGACGGACAGGAAGTCCTGCACGTGCCCGCGGACCAGCTCGGTGATCTCGTGGATCTTCTCGTTCACCTGCTCTAGCGGCGTGACCTGGACCAGCTGGTTGACCGCCTGCTCGATCACCGGCCCGACGTAGTTGTTCAGCGCTTCCGTGGTGAGCATGTGCCCGGAGTACGGCATGTGGGTGACGAGCTTGACCGCGTCCTGCGCCGTGTCGATGTGCACGTAGTAGTCCACGTCGTAGATCAGCTCGGCCAGCTCACGGGACAGCGCGACGCCTTTGGCCTTGGCCACGCTCTTGGCCCTGGATACGAAGAGCGCCTCGTACTGCCACGGCGAGCCGCCGCCGTAGAACGCCTGCTGGAAGTTGCCCAGCAGCGGCCGCTGCGGCGTCTCCACCGGGTACTGGCCGGTCTCGTAGACGTTCAGGACGGCCCCGCGCGACTTCAGCACGCAGAAGTGGTTGCTCTCCACCGTCAGCAGGCTGCCGTTCATGATGTCGTTTCCCGGATAGTGGTACATGAGAATCCCCGGCCCCATGACCTCGGTGCCGTCGTGGTTCAGGGTGCTGATGACGCTCCTGATGGCCATGGGCTGCTTCCTCCCGTTATCCAGGTCCGTCGCCTGGGCTGTGGCCGGCCGTCCCTGTCCCAGCGCGCGGCGGATCTTCCCCGCCACGTAGCCGGGGTTGTACCGCACGACGAAAGAGGGGAAACGCAGCATCCGGTATGCACCAAGGGTGAAGTCGTTGTCACGGTCCAGCTTCCCCCGGCCCCAGCGGCCCGGCAGTACTGCTGGCCCGGTCCCGCTGGCCTCTCCGTGCACTCGCCGCTCACATGTGCGGAGCTATCGTGGTTGATTTGGGTGTGTTGGTCGATTTGGGGTGCCATAGCGCACACAGGAAACCATCAAGCCTGAATCAACCAAGATCTTCGACGGGATGAACGCACCATGGCACGCTGGAGACCCAGTGCGCGCAATAGGTACCACCGCTTACCGAGGGTCGGGCGGTTTACCGAGGATCAGGCGGCCAGCGCGGCCGCGGCGGCGTGCGCGGCGGCGGGGAGCGCCTCGGCGATGCGCGACACGGCGGTGTCGTCGTGCGCCGCGGACAGGAACCAGGCTTCGTAGGGGGAAGGCGGCAGGTACACGCCGCCGTCGAGCATGGCGTGGAAGAACGCGGCGTAGGCGGCCGCCGACTGCTCCTTCGCGTCGGCGAAGGAACGCACCGGATCGGTCCGGCCCAGGAATACCGAGAACAAGCTGCCCGCTTCGGACAGCCAGAACGGCACCCCCGCCGAGGTCAGCGCGGCGGCGGCGAGCTTGGCCACGGTCCCGGCGGCGGCATCGACCCGGGCGTAGACCTCGGGCGTGCACGCCCGTAGCGTCGCCAGTCCGGCCGCGACCGCGAGCGGGTTACCCGATAGCGTGCCCGCCTGGTAGACCGGGCCGGCCGGGGCGAGGCGCGACATGATCTCGGCGCGCCCGCCGAAGGCGGCACACGGCAGGCCGCCGCCCATCACCTTGCCGAACGTCACCAGGTCACCCGCCACGCCGTCGACGCCGTACCAGCCGGACGAGGTGACCCGGAAACCGGTCAGCACCTCATCCATGATGAGCAGGGCACCGGCCGACCGGCACAGCGAGGCCAGCCGCGCGTTGAACCCGGGGGCGGGCGGGACGATACCCATGTTCGCCGGGCAGGCCTCCGTGATCACGCACGCGATCGACGAGCCGCGCGCGGCGAACACCGCCGCCACCGCGTCGACGTCGTTGTANNGTGAACCCGCGGGCCAGCCGCACGGCGGACATGGTCGCCTCGGTACCCGAATTGACCAGCCGGACCTGCTCGACCGGCGCGCGCGCGGCGATCTCCTCCGCCAGCCCTACCTCACCTGGCGTCGCGGTACCGAACGAGGTCCCGTCCTGCAGCGCGGCCGAGACCGCCGCCACCACCGCCGGATGCGCGTGCCCGAGGATCATCGGCCCCCAGGAGCACACCAGGTC
>PMOU01000006.1 GCA_003161205.1 Actinomycetota bacterium
TCGCCTTACAAGCGAGGGGTCACAGGTTCGAAACCTGTTGCGCCCACCAGTTGTGTGTAGCTAGACGGCCTTTTTGAAACGCTAATCGGAGGACCGGTAACCAAAGCCGGGAACCACCGGTGCATGCGGCGGTGAAAGGTCAGCGCCCGTGGTTCACCATCCGGTGGGAGCCGCGCAAGTAGCCGCCCGATTGGCCGGCAACCGGATCCCCAAAGTGGCTGTCTGACGCCACGCCTATACTGACGATCCGTGGCTGACTCTCTGCAGCCACGACGCCCGGATCTGCCGATGAGCGAGCGTCGTCCGCCGCGAAATCCATCTTGCTATGGCTCGTCGTTCTGCCGGGGATTATGCCGTGAGCCAGTGCGGGCGCGGGGAGCTGACCTCTACTTAACGCCCGCTCCAGCGAGTTAACGACGCAGGCGACGCGGTCGTGGTCAAGGCGCGCTACACCGGAACCTATAAGGCGACCGGCAAGCAGACGTATACAATAAGCCGCCGCCGCGACTGTTGACAGGTCTTGCTCTTTGCCTTATAAAATGTGTACCGTCCAGTCACCTTGGGGGAACTATGGCTATAGCGCGCGTAACTACTTTAACCGCGCCGGGAAACGGTGCCCAGCCAGCGGCGGTAGTGGCTAGTTCCACCAAGAAAAATAACGCATCTACAGAAACCGCCGACCAGACTGTAGCCACTCGGCCAGCGCTTCAGTATATCGGCTTCGCCGTAGGGATGGCGGCGATAGGCTTCGGACTCGGGCTGTACCTTCAAAATCGGTTCCACCACAATATGACGAAGCTGCCTGTGCTGGCCGCGGGCGTGGGGAGCTTCTCGCTCATTTACATCATGGCTCAGGCCATTGAGCGGATACTCGTCCCATTCTCCTGGTTCGGCGGCGGATTCCTTGGCGGATGCGGTGTCACACCTGGTACTCCCAGTAAGAAAGGTCTCAAAAAGGATCGTCAGGCCGCGATCCTCCAGGTCGCGCAAGCACCGGCGTCTGCTACGGCGGACGATGATGAGCTTTCTAAGAAAAGCGCAGAGACCAAACATAGTCTCGATCAATACAAGGCGAACCTCACCGGTAGTTCCTTCGGTGTCGCCGCGGCCCTAGCCATGGTGGTGAGCGGATATACGGGAACGTTCTTGCTGAAGACGGTGGGACTGAATACTGCAGGCTGGCTGGAGGTCCTGGTAACTGGTCTAGTCATCGCGGGCGGCACCAAGCCCTTGCACGATCTGATCAGCAATATCAGTTCCTCAAGCCAGAACAAGGATTCCACCGCGTCGACCTAGTGTCCCGTACCTGGAATTCTGCGAGTTATTCTGCTTGGCGGCATTCGGTCCTGGCCACTGGCGTGCGTCCTGTCATTGATCTACTCCGAATGCACTCATCTGCCGCGAACCGGGTGGGCCCGCACTGACGCGTTTCCGCGGAAACGCCTTGTGCGCATTTTCACAAGCCGCTTCCGCGGGAACGTCCGGTCATGCCGCTGATCCGATGCACTTATCTGCCGCGGACAGGGCCATACTCTCCAGCGAAGTGCCACGGTGGCCGTAAGGTGCACCTGTGGAAGAGCAAGCTGCGGCCCCAACCTGGCTCACCCCATCTCCAGCGCTACCGTTGGACGGCGCTGAGCGCTTCGTAGGACTCGATGCAACGGTCGCGGATTTCTGGCGCTGGGCGTTCAGCGATCTGCGCGACAACACCACGCGCGGGATCCTCGCGGAGTTCCTAGTCGCCAAGGCCGTTGGGGACCAGCGCACTCTGCGGATCGGCTGGGATAACTTCGACGCCCAGGCGCCTGACGGGACGACAATTGAGGTGAAGTGCTCGGCTTTCTTGCAAAGCTGGGTACAGAAGCGGTATTCGGACCTTGTGTTCGGGCGGCTTAGCGCCCGGGAGTTCGATGCCACACGCAACGAGTACAGCGTAGATGTCCGGGTCCGAGCTGACGTCTTTGTCTTCGCGGTACAGACTCAGCGGGAACCGTCATCCTATGATGTGCTCAATATTTCTCACTGGGAATTCTGGGTGGCCAGTGCGAGCATGATCCGGGAGCGGGCAGGCAAGACCGTCGGGATCAGCTGGGTCCGTCGGCACGCCACAGGACCGTTCCCACACTGCGACCTCGCCGATGCCATCCATGCGGCAGCGCCATCCCATTAGAAATGCCGCTGCGGTGTTATAGCCAGCACGCCGAGACTTAACCCGCCCTCGTACAGTCACGGACCATCCTCATCTGCCGCGAGCAGGGCGTCAGTCAGCCCGGCCGTGTGAGCGTTCGCTGAGGCAAGGATCATTTCACTCGCCATGGCCGCCCATCTCGGGGTACTCCGGTTCGGCGGGTCCGAGTCCGCCGGTTATCGTCGCGTAGAGCCACTCGTCTACCAGCTTGGCCACCGACGACGCGGGGCGACCGAGATACGGCCCGATCTCGCCCGGCTTCAGACCTAGTTCCCGTCCTTCCGCCTCAAGGCTGGCTGCCCAGCCGCGGCAGGTAGTGAGATGCCTGAGGAATGCCGTCTGATCGCGGCCTCCGCCAGTGCGGAGGGAGATCTTCTCGTCCCAGGCCGTGACGGCGCAGGAACGGACGAAGTACAGCAGTTTCGCGGCGGCGGTAGGGCCCACCCGGCGGATCCTGCCGGTTCTGGTAATGGCCGCTAGGCTAATGTACAAGTCGCCGTAGGTGCTGCTGACTGTCTGGAGGTCGGCGTCCGCCAGCACAGCGAGCCTCTTGTCCTCGGGCGGCAGCGTGTGCTTGGCGCTGTCCCACCAGATCGCGAGAGATCCGGCAAGCACGTCGTTCCCGGTTTCCGGATATCCAATCCGGCAGCCCACTTGTTCAACCATATGCGCAGCCGCCTGGCGTGATCAGGATCGGCCAGGTCAGGGTGGTAGCCGATGTCATTTCGCGCTGCTTCCAGCGTCCGGTCGAACCTGAACTTGCCATACTCCGGAAGGACCCTGGCCAGAGAGCCAGTGTCGGAGGATGCGGCTGCAGGCTCTCCATGGGTACGGTATCAGTGTGCCAGTTGATGTCAGTCGATCAGCCCGGCAGCAACTACCTGGCCCCATCACGTGATCCGCAGAACAGCCACCGAATACCGGAGGCAATCTTACGCCCCGGAATTCCGGCCGTCCGCTCGGTAAGGTAGTGAGCAGCATTGCCTGCTCCGTCAATTGGACACGGTGCCATTCCTGGCACTCTTTTCGTGCAGGCGTACTCTTATGCATGCGATGAGGTATGTCAGGTTACGGCGTCTGGTNNCTCGCGGCGTCGGTCCATCGGGCGGATATCGATCACGGTACGTGGTCTAGTCGCCGGGCAATCCGCACGCGTAGCCGCCTGATGGGCGGCTGTCTGCTGGGACGATAACGCACCATGAGTCGTGCAGAGCCAGATGATATGAGTGATTTGAACGAGGGGAACCGACTGCGCTCGTAGCGGGATCCGGACGCAGGACGGGCGGCGAGCGGATAGGCTCGCATGGTACTATTACGTGGTAGGTGTAGTACAGGCTACCTGCATCCGTGGAGGCCGTCATGGTGCTAAACAGCAAAGGCCAGGTAACTATCCCAGCGCATCTGCGGGCCAAGTACGGGCTGCATGCCGGGGATGAAGTCGAGGTCGTCGAGGCAGGCGGTACCCTCCAGATCGTCCGCAACAAAGGGGCCGAGAGCAGGGGGCAGCGGCTGGTCCGGCGGCTACGTAGCACGGCCACCGGCCGAGACATAGCAGGTATGAGTACTGACCAGATCATGGCGCTACTTCGTGCCGAGTGACCCTGCGGCGATCCGACCTGTCACACTGGTAGATTCCTGCGTGCTGCTCGATGTCATCACCGGTGACGAACAGTGGGCAGACTGGTCGGCCGAACAGATCGCGGCGGCCCTGGATGCCGGGCGAGTGGTGATCAACCCCTTGATTTATGCCGAGGTCTCGGTGGGTTACGAGACCCTCGAAGAGCTCGATGAGCTGCTGCCCGCCAGCGATTACGAACGTGAGCCGCTGCCTTACCCGGCGGGTTTCGCTGCCGGGAAAGCGTTCGTGCGCTACAGGCGCGGCGGCGGTGACAAGCGATCGCCAATGCCGGACTTCTATATCGGCGCGCATGCCGCCGTAGCGGGCTACCGGTTGCTGACCCGCGATGTCCGCCGGTACCGGACCTACTTCCCGACCATCGAAATCATCGCACCAGCTCTAGCCGAGGACGAAACAGCCGGGCAAATTCCTGCAGCGCAATTAGCTCTGCCACGTAAGTGCGAGGGCGACGAACTGGAACCGGGACAGGATGCATCGCAGGTCGGCACACCGCTCGCGCGCATCCTGCTTACAAGCGAAGGGGTATGGGTTCGACACCTGTTGCTCTTGGGTCGGCGGAATAGCGCTGAGACTGCAGACTGGTTGGCAGAAATTAGGGCAGAAGTTCGAACGCGTCGGCGTGACGAGGGCGGACAACGGCGAAGTGGCGGCGGTTCAGTGTGGCGATCCTGCTAGCGCCACGGCGTTCTGCCAAGGCGACGACGGACGCGTCCGTCCCGCCGAGCCGCATGTCAGCGTAGGTTGTGACTAGATCCTGGATGCGCTGCCAGTCGTCGATGTCGAGGTCTGCCACCTCCATTTGGCCCTCGATGATCGACGTATACAGGCTGGCCTCCGCCTTCGCGCCAAGCTGGCGGTCGATCAGGTAAGCGGCCTCGGCGATGACCATGGCCGTAGTGACCAAGGGGCCTTCATCGTTCTCGAGTAGCTCTCGGCAGGCTGCACGGTCCTTGTCGGCACGATCAGCTGTTGCGACGACCGGTATCGACGATGAGCACTTAGTCGCGCCCGAAACCCTCGGCCAGCATCTCGTCGGCATCGGCCGCGCCGCGCCCGGAGGTCGACTCGCCTATTGCGGCGAAGCTCAGACGGCGGTGCGCTGTAGCGGGCGCGGGTAGCTGCGCTGTGAGGAGATCTGCCGCTAGCTGGTCAGCTGTCTGACCACGACGCGCCGCCTCAGCAGACAGAGCCGCCGCTACGGCGTCATCGAGATGCAGCGTCAGTGTCATGAACTTAGGCTAACAGTCGATACGTCTGACCGGGACTCACGCGCCGTTGGGACCACGTTGTTGTCGATGAGGAACTTCATACCGTGCGCTGAAGCGGCAGCTCCGGCTCGCGTAGGGCCTCGGCGGCGTACCGCAGTGACTCGTTGAGGTCCTCCGAGCTCCTTGGCCGCAAGCCCAAGATCGCCTTGCCGGCAGTGACCCTGGACGGACGCATTGCAGCGGAGCCCCGCAGAGGCTACGTCTACAGGCAAGCCAGGCAGCTCGGCGTTGAACGTGAATCAGGACGTGCACCACGCGTCGTTCGGTATGAAAAATCCTACTGGCCGGGGGGCGCCGACTCGAATCCAGCTGCGTCGACCGTGTCGAAGGAGTCTGAGGTTTCCGGGCCGGGTGGCGGAGAGCCGAGCGGAGGTTCCGGTAGCTGCTGGCCCTCGCCGACGGCGCGGTCCGCGTCGCGTAGCGATTCAGGACAGGGCACGCCGAGGATGTCTAGGAGATCGCGGAAGTCCGTGATCGTGTAGTCGGGTGTGCAGTCCTGGTAAGTCTTTTCTCCTTGATCGGAGTCGAACATGACGGTCGTCAGGCCGGCTTCTCGCGCTCCGTAGATATCGCGGTACATGTCGTTGCCGATATATAGTGCGTGTTCGGCAGCTATAGACATGCCGTCGAGCGCGAGTTGGAAGAGCCGCCGGTCGGGTTTGCGGTATCCGTGGTCGCCGGAGACGATGACCGGGTCGAAGTAGCCGAGCAGACCAACCTTGTGCAGCTCGCCGTAGGCGTTTGCGCTCTGCGCGTCGGTGACGAGCGCGAGCGGGTAACGCTCCCGAAGAATGTCGAGCACCTCGCGGACGTACGGGTACAGGCCGAGCCGCCGCCGCGAGATGCCGCGGGACATCTCGGCGAGGAACAGCGGCATCTGCTCGAGCTTGCCAGCTGGCAGAGCGCGGGTGAAATCCGTCTCGTGATCCTTGATGATTCTGCGCCAGATGCCGACGGCGTCGAATTCGGGAAACGTCTCCGGGCTGGTCCCCTTCTGCTCTTTCATTATCTGGAAATAGAGATCGCGGAGCTCGTCCCGGTGCAGGTCGATGCCCTGGTAGCTGAGGAAGTGCCCAGCGGCCCGGAAGATCCGCTCGTCGTCGTCATCGGCCAGGATCCTGACCAGGGTGCCGTTCACGTCGAAGGCGACTGCTCGGATGTCCATGCTCAGGGTTGGCTCTCCTCGATCGGCTGCACGTCGCAACGAGTTTAGGCGGCCCAGATCTGGGCGTTCAGGCGGCTTGCAGCATCCTCGTCGCCTGCCTCACAAGCCTTCTGCCATAGTCCTGGCCGATGTAGCCGTTGCGCGCAATCCGCAGCAGGTTCAGCGCCATGTAGAACGGTACGCGGGCAGTAATCGACTCGAACGTCTGCTCGCGGTCGGGGAAATGACAGCTGTACTCCCACAGGAAGTGGCCGATGAACGGCTCCGCGCCGTCCCGGCCGCCGCAGTCGCGCATGAATGCATGCTGGAGCTCACCAGCCACCCGCCCGACGTCGAACATCCGGTCCCCGCGCTTCATGCGTTCCAAGTCAATCGCCGCGACATCCATGCCGTTGCCGAACAGGAAGTTCGCGGGGGTCGCGTCACCGTGCAGCCAGACCTGCCGGTCCTGCCACATCTGCGGCCGCTCTCGCCAGCGGTCGCGCAACCCGCAGAGCTCGCCGATTTCCGGCGGCCCGATACGGTGGGCCTTCCTGAGCCTGCCGACGATCGTGTCGAAGTACCGGCACTCAGGATCGAAATCCACAGTTGCCCCGTTGGCCGTTCGGTTGTGCTGGGTGGCGAGGAAGTACGCCAGGGCCTTCAGTCGCCAGTTCAGGTGCGCACCGTCTCCGTGCTGGGTCGCGCGCGCGATCGCATGGCTGAATTCCTCGCCGGGATAATATTCGACGGCCAGCACGCCGTTGATGTCGCGGCTCAGTCCCAGCGGGCGGATCACATGGTGCGGCGACCCGACGAGGTTGTACCGGCGCAGTGTTTCTAGCCCCTCGTACTCCTGACGAGCCATCCAGGCAGCCTTGTCCAGATCTGTTGCGAACCTCGTGCCGTAGAACTTGCAAATGACCTTGGCGCCGCTGGACTTCTCCTCGTACGCATAGACCTCGTTGCTTCCGGAAAGGCGGAAAACGCGGAACGCCAGCTGCGGTTCGCGCACCTCCAGCCGATCGCGCATGATCGTGCTGAGGAAGCCGTGAAGCGGGTCCTCACCCGCGACGTAGCCGACATATTTGCCGTTCATCCGAGCCTTCTCTCGCGCCCGGCCGCAGAACGACGGCATCAAGCACTACGCCGTACCGAACCTCGTGTGAGCGGCGCCCTGTTCACCTGACGTTCACCGTGCCTTTACCTTACCCTGAGGGCTTTTGTCCGTGCTTGTATATGGCTGCGCCGGCGACGTGTGCGGCAAAGAAGATCTGATGCGCTGGCGGTATCGTCAGGGACGCCAAGCATCAGGAGGAACGGCTTCGGAATTTGCAGCTTGGCCCGTTCGATCGCGGCGACGCGCGCCGCTCTGACGTGGGCGGCCTACTTCACCGGAAGGGCATCCTGGCCCAGAGCAAAGTGCAGTAACGCACGCAGCTACCCCGCATTGCGAGCCGTCAGGCGGTGGCGACCAGGTGCTGCTCTGAACTGCTAGAGGATGAAGAGCATCTCCTGGTAGGTGGCGAGGGGCCAGAGGTCGTCGGCCACCAGGGTCTCCAGTTCGTCGGCCGCCGCCCGCACCGCGTTCATGGCCGGCAGGACCTCACCCTGGATGTGCGCTGCCTGCTCCTCGGCGCTGCCATCGGTGTCCTTCTCGAGCTCGGGGCGGAGCGTGGCGATGCCCGCACGCAAGGTCTTGATCGCCGCGGACACCTCGTCGAGGGTGGTGCTGTCGAATTCGACGTCGATCGCCTTGAGGCTGGCCAGGTTAGCCGCCAGCTCCGTCTGGTAACGCAGCACCGCGGGCAGGATGACGGTGTTGGCGATCTCCAGCGTCAAGCGGGCCTCGACGCCCACGCTCAGGATGTACTGCTCGAGACCGATCTCGTAGCGGCTGTGCATCTCGTGGTGACTGAAGACCCCGTAGCGGCTGAACAGCTCCAGCGAGTCCTCGGTGATCAGCTGCGGCAGGGAGTCCACGGTGGTACGGAGGTTCAGCAGGCCCCTCTTTTCGGCCTCAACCGGCCACGCGGCGGTGTAGCCGTCGCCGTTGAACACGACAGGGCCATGGGCAGTGATGATGTCCTCGAGAACCTTCTGGACGGCGGCGTTGAACTCGGTCCCCTCGGCCGTCAGTCCCTCTAGCTCGGTGGCGATGTAGTCCAGCGCCTCGGCCAGGATGGTGTTGATCATCACCATCGGGCCCGCGATCGACTGCAACGACCCAGGGGCCCGGAACTCGAAGCGGTTCCCGGTGAAGGCGAAGGGGCTGGTGCGGTTGCGGTCACCCGGGTCGGTCGGCAGCACCGGCAACGTGTCCACCCCGATCTCCAGGGTGCCCTTCTGCTTGGAGCTCTTGGCGCCACCCTTGGCAATCTGCTCGAAGATGTCGGTCAGCTGGTCGCCCAAGAAGATCGAGATGATGGCCGGCGGAGCTTCGTTGGCTCCCAGCCGGTGGTCGTTGCTCGCCGATGCGACCGAAGCCCGCAGCAGGCCACCGTACTTGTGGACGGCGCGGATGACAGCGGCACAGAATACGAGGAACTGGGCGTTGGCATGCGGGGTGTCTCCCGGCAACAGGAGGTTGCCCTCGGTCGAATTGCCCAGCGAGAAATTGACGTGCTTGCCCGAGCCGTTGATGCCCTCGAACGGCTTCTCGTGGAACAGGCACTCCATACCGTGCTTCCGGGCGATGCGCTTCAGGGTCGACATCAGGAGCTGCTGGTGGTCGGCCGCCACGTTAGAGCGCTCGAACATCGGTGCCAGCTCGAACTGGCCGGGGGCCACCTCCTGGTGACGGGTCTTGGCCGGAATCCCGAGCTTGAAGAGCTCCCGTTCGCAGTCGAGCATGTAGCCGAGGACCCGATCGGGGATGGCACCGAAGTAGTGGTCATCGAACTCCTGCCCCTTGGGGGGCTTGGCTCCGAACAGCGTGCGGCCGGCGTTGAGAAGGTCGGGACGGCTGAGGAAGAAGCTCCGGTCGATCAGGAAGTACTCCTGCTCGGGACCGGCGAACGACACCACGGCGTCGGGGCGCTCGTGACCGAACAGCTTCAGGACCCGTTCGGCCTGCTTTGCCATCGCCTGCTGGGAACGCAGGAGCGGCGTCTTGTGGTCGAGGGCGTCACCGGTCATCGAGATGAACACGGTGGGGATGCAAAGTGTCTTACCGTTCGGGTTGTCGAGGATGTAAGCGGGGCTCGTGACGTCCCAGCCGGTGTAGCCCCTCGCCTCGAAGGTGTTGCGGAGGCCGCCGCTGGGGAAGCTCGAGGCATCCGGCTCGCCCTGGGTCANNCCTGCGAACTCGGCGATCGACGAGCCGTCCCCGCCCGGTTCGAGGAAGCTGTCGTGTTTCTCCGCGGTCAGGTGGGTCAACGGATAGAAGACGTGCGCGTAATGGGTGGCGCCCTTCTCCATTGCCCAGTCTTTCATCGCCGCGGCGACGACATCAGCGACGGTCGGGTCCAGTGGCTTGGAGTGCTCGATCGTGGCCATCAGCGACTTGAACACCAGCTTGGGGAGCCGCTTCTGCATGACCGATTTGCTGAAGACGTTCTCGCCGAACACGTCCCCCGGCGCCTCCGGCTCCGGGAAGATCCCCGCCGGGGGTGTGTAATCCTTGACTGCTTCGATCGCCTGGAGTCGGGCGTTGCTTCCGCTCATGGGAACTCCTCCTGGGCCTCTGGGACCCTGCTGTCCACCGACTTCGTCCCCGTAGGTCGAGCTTCGGCTGCTGTGGATTGCCGTGGCAACATTAGGAAGAGCGCGTGACGAGCCTATTTCTGGGACATGAACGTTTCGTTTTTCCTGGACTTGAGATTCCTGGTCAATGGCGAAGACGGTCCAACTGGTGCGTGACAGATCGGCGCCGCTTGAGATGTGACAGGCCTTGGTTTCTTGAGTCACGAATGTCTTGCCAGCACTA
>PMOU01000506.1 GCA_003161205.1 Actinomycetota bacterium
CGGGTCGCTTCGGTGATGGCGGTCTTGAAGTATCCCGGCGCGATGGCATTGACCTGGATGTTACAGGCGGCCAGTTCGTCGCAGTAGGCCTTGGTGAAGCCCGCGATCCCGGCCTTGGTCGCGGCGTAGGCAGGTGAGCGCCGCCCGCCGAGAAAGGAGAACAGCGACGCGATATTGATGATCTTGCCGGACCGCTGCCCGATCATGAACCTGCTGGCCTCGTGGGCGAGCTCGAAAGCGGCGGTCAGGTTGACCGACACCATCGGGTCCCACAGGTCACGGCCGAACTCCGCCCCGTCAGCCAGCAGCGCGATGCCGGCGGAGTTGACCAGGATGTCGACCGAGCCCAGCGCCTCGACGCACCCCCGCACGACGGCTGCTGGGACGCCCGGCTGCGTGATGTCGGCTTTTTCGAACACGAACCGGCGCCCAGCGGCCTCGATCAGGGCCCGCGTGGTCCCGTCGTCTTCGGCCAGGCCGACCGCGAATACGTCGGCGCCGGCCTTGGCCAGGGCCACCGAGAAGGCCCGGCCCAGGCCGGTATTGCCGCCGGTGACCAGGGCGTTACGGCCGGCGAGAGAGAACAGGTCGAGGCTGAAGTCGGCGATGTCCACAGGTCAGCTGCCATCCGAGGTGGGAGGTAGGGCCGGCTTGGGTCGTTCGTTAGGGTAGCGCGTGCAGGCTCGCGGCACAGGAGGCGGATACTTTCGGTCCACGACCCGCTCCACAGCCACCGGGACCGATCAGCAGCGCTCCGCGCCCCGCGTAGCGGCCGTTGTCTTGCTTCTGCATCGGCCAGGCGCGGAACCAGTGGGACCACTCCTCGCGCCACAGGCGCGGGAGCGCCTCTCGGTCGGTCTCGGAGCGCAACTCGGCCGACAGGGAAAGCGGTTCAGTCGGCCCGCTAGACCAACCGGATCACTTCTGGCAGGCCGGTCATGGACGATTCCCAGGTCCCCGCCGGCAAGGGTCAAGCCACTGGAGTAAACAACCCCGGCCACATCCGATGGCCGCCACCGGGCAGAACTAACAACCGCCAGTGGGCAGATCTCAACTTGAGCCCGAGCATGTCCTGCAGCCGGGTGAAGGACAGCGTGCCGCCGTCGGACAGCGCGGCGAGGGTCGCGACGATCTTCAGGCGGGTGGGGACGTGGATCAGCGGGTCGAGCTCTCCGGGGGTCATGCCCGGACTGTGCTGCGGTGCTGCTGCCAGGTAATGGCGGCAGCTCTGGCGAGGAGCACCACGCAGACGCCGACGCCGGCGACGGCCCAGGCGCCGACCGGTCCCGCGAGCGCGGCGAGGACGCCGGCGATGGCGGTCGTGACTGAGGCCCAGAACGGGTGCCAGTCGGCCCGGGGCGCCGCGATGAGCACCCCGGCCAGTCCGGCCACAATCAGCGGCGCCGCCGCCGGGTAGATCCCGTAGACGATCGTGTCGCGCACTCCGGAGCTGATGAGGATCACCATGACCGCGAATACGGCACCCCACACGGTTGACCAGAGGGCGAAATCGGTCCAGCGCATCCCCGATCGCCTGCTTACCCCGGTGATCGCGCGCCGGGCGGCCGTGAGGGTCGCGACCAGGTTGACGGGTACGAGCACGACCACTACGGGGACAACCGCGGCGGTCGGCCAGTGGTAGGGATGCTGTCCGCGGACCGAGAGCCAGAGCGCACCGTAGATGATCAGGCCTATGAACGCTCTGATCACCAGCAGCCATGGCGGGAAGGGCTCGATCCGGCGCCGGGCCTGCCGGGTGGTCTGGTCCAGCAGGGAAGCGGCCTGCCGGGGGTCGAAGCTGCCGCCGTTGCCGGCAGCGGCGGTGTCGGGCGTGGGGTTCACGGTGTCTCCTCCGATTGACTTTATGCCGTAAAGTCCAGTATGCTTTACGGCATAAAGTCAATCGCCTGAGCCCACGAACTTTATGTCAAGTTGAGTGAGACCCAGGGCAGAGCCGGACGGTTTCAGCAGACCCTGAAGAAATGCCTCCGCGCCCAGCCCGCTGACCTCACCGAGCTGCAGCACCTCTCCGGCACGTTCACCAGCAACTGCAACCACCAGCGGCCGCACCGCTCCCTGCCCCGCCGCGCCACCCCCGCAACCGCCTACGCCGCCCGCCCCCCCAAGCCGACCCCGGCGACCGGTCAGCCGATAGCCACGACCGGGTCCGCACCGACCGTGTCGACACCAACAGCGAACTCACCCTGCGCGTCCACGGCCGCCTTCAGTACATTGGCATCGGTCGGACCCACGCCCGGACCCCCGTCCTGATACTCATCCACGACCTGCACATCCGCGTCATCGATGCCGGCAGCAGCGAGCGCATGACCCCAGCTACGGAACGTCACCATGCACAGCGCGAGATCCGCCCAATTCGGTGCGCGGCGGTAATATTTCGGCGGTCGTCAGCTGGGTGTTCAGATCGGGTTGATCTGGCGCGCCTTGATTTCCTGGGCGGCATCTCGGCGAAGTCCGTCGAGGAGCTGTCAGGGTTGGTCCGCCAGAGCGGCGGTGAGGCGGGAGGCGAGCGTCGCGACCGCGGCCCGGAGTTCCTGGCCACCAGTGACGTGGAAGGCGAACGGGACCGTGGTCAGCCACTCCTGGGCGTACATGGCCGGGTTGCTCGTGCTGCCGGTGAGCACGCACCCGCCGGAGGCTGGCTCGAGCCGCCCCATGGCCGGGCGGATCCACGGTGCCACCTCGGCCGACGGGACGTCGAAGACGACGCGGGTGGGGAACTCCCACCCGGCGCCCAGGTTCTCCTCCAGAGCGGCGACCGGGTCGAGGTCGTCGGGTGGCTCGAACTCGCGAGTGGTCTGCTGGACCGAACGGACGCGATCAACCCGGTAGGTGCGGATCGCGCTGGCGTGATGGGAGTGACAGAGCAGGTACCAGCGTCCGTAGCGGATCACGACGGCCCAGGGGTCGACCTCGGGTTCCCATTCGCGGCCGGACTCGCTGCGGTACCTGAGCAGCACGCGGCGCCGGAATGCGACGGCCGCGATCAGCGCGCTGGTGGTGGCGGGATCGGGACGAGCCAGGTACCGGTCGGGCGCGGCGGACGCGTGCTCTCGCAGCGCGGCCGCCTGACGGCCGATGTTCTCCGGCAGGGCCCTGATGACCTTGCCCAGAGCCGCGCCGACCGGGTCGTCGGTGTCGGTGTCGGCGGCGGCCGGCTGGCCATCGAGCACCGTCATGACCAGGCCGAGAGCCTCTGCCTCGGTGAAGACGACCGGCGGCAGTCGCGTCCCGCGGCCGAGCCGGTACCCGCCGTAGGGACCCCGGACCGAGTCCACCGGGATGCCGGCCTCGCGGAGGATCGCGATGTAGCGGCGCGCGGCCCGTTCGGTGACATCCAGTCGCTCGGCGAGTTCACCGGCGGTCGTTCCGGGGCGGGTCTGGAGGATCTCCAGGGTGCGCAGAGCCCGCGCAGTGGGGCTGACATCGGACGGCACACGAGCAGATTAAGCGTTCGCGTCACGAACCGGAAGTAGATCGTCCGGGTCTGGTTCTAGGTTGAGGTGACCTGACGTAAGCGGAGAGAAGGGGAACCGAACATGGACATCGTGCTCGTAGCCGGGCTGTGGCTCGATGGATCCGCATGGGACGCGGTCGTGCCTGCGCTGGAGGCGCTGGACCACCGCCCCGTGCCGCTCACCCTCCCGGGTCAAGGCGACGGAACACGGTCCGCCACGCTCGGCGAGCAGGTGGCGGCGGTGCTCGCCGCCGTCGACGCATCGCCGGGAAAGCCCCTGGTGGCGGGCCATTCCGCCGCCGGAACCCTGGCTTGGCTGGCCGCCGACGCGCGTCCGGAGAAGGTGGCTAGAGTCGCCCTCATCGGCGGCTTCCCGTCCTCCGACGGGCAACCCTATTTCGGCGGCTTCGAGATCAAGGACGGCGTCTTGCCCTTCCCCGGCTGGGGCCCGTTCGAGGGGCCAGACTCCGATGACCTCGACGAGGACACCAAGCGCAGAATCGCAGCTGCGGCGATCGGAGTCCCCGAAGGCGTGACCAAAGGCGTAGTGCACCTCACGGACGAGCGGCGATTCGAGGTCCCGGTCGTCATCGTCTGCCCCGAATTCACCCCCGCCGAGGCCCGGGAGTGGATCGGCGCCGGTGACGTGCCCGAACTGGCCAAGGCCAGGCACCTGGAGTTCGTCGACATCGACTCAGGCCACTGGCCGATGTTCACCAAGCCGAACGAACTTGCCCGGATCCTTGCTGATGCGGCGGCTCAGGACTGACATGGCGGCTCAGACAGGACCGGATAGCCCATCGTCGTTCCCGCCAGTCAAGCCCGTCAGCGGGGAAGATGAGAGCACTCACGCCCGGAAGGACCCGACGATGCCGTTTACCACCCAGCCCCTCGACGCCTCTACCTGGGATGCCTTCGCGGAGCTTGCCGAGCGCAACAACGGGATCTTCGGGGGGTGCTGGTGCATCGGTTTCCACCCAGAGCGCGAGCAGAAGGGGATCAGCCATCGCGCGGTTAAGGAGGACCGGGTCCGGACAGGGCGCGCTCACGCCGCGCTCGTCCTCGACGAGAACGGCACCGCACAGGGCTGGTGCCAGTACGGCAGCCCCGAGGAACTCCCGAGCATCAAGCACAAGCGCGAGTACGACAAGGACGCGCCCCCGCATCCGCGCTGGCGCATCACCTGCTTCTACGTCGATACCAGACATCGCGGCCAGGGCATCGCACGGGCGGCGCTGGAAGGCGCGCTCGACCAGATCGCCCAGGCCGGCGGCGGCCTCGTCGAGGCCATCCCCGAGATGACCACCGGCCGCGCGGCGCAGGGCCGTTTCCTGTACAGCGCGACCGTCGAACTCTTCGAGCAATGCGGATTCACCCGCGTCCGGCAGGTCGGCAAGCATGCCTGGATCGTGAGCAGGATGGTCGATCCGATATAAGCGCCTGACCCCGGGCCCCTCACACGTTCTTGCCGATCCCAGATTTCGCACACTCAAAACAGCGAGAGGAACATCTGCCCACCGGCGCACAGAATGGCTAATATGGGCGCCTCGGCCCGACGAGTGTGTCTAACGCTTATCCACGACAGA
>PMOU01000406.1 GCA_003161205.1 Actinomycetota bacterium
GCTGCCATAGGCTCCAGTCCTCCGTGGCGTAACGCGCAGATCGAGTCGACGCCCGCGACGGACGGCACCCCACGCGGACAGTCCCTTCCTGCCGCGAAACCGGTACCTCATCGCTCGATCCCGCCATCATGCTGGCACTCACATAAGGAGAGTGCCAGCACCATGTTTAGCACTCTCCTAGTGAGAGTGCAAACGCCGGAGGGCGGGCGGGGACCTCAGGGGCCAGCCGGCCTGGCAGGTGACGCCGCCGCCGTCACCAGGCACGGCGTTACCGCGCATGACGCACAGAGCACCCGGCACGTGTCCCGTCGCCCCCAGGCCGCATCAGGGCCAGCGGGGCGGGGACAACGATCGTGGACAGCTGCCACTGCCAGCAGACGGTGACCGTCCACGAAAGCGGGAAATCAGTTCGGCCCGGCCCCGGGAGGCCGGGCCGAACCGCTGAACCCGGCAGAACTGCGACCCCGCGCGAACCGGGGCCGCAAGCGAACTTAAGAGACCACGTGAACCTTATCGGCCTGTGCGCCCCGATCGCTTTGCGTGATCTCGAACTCGACCCGTTGTCCCTCTTCTAGAGTGCGATACCCATCCGACTGGATCGCGGAGAAGTGGACGAACACGTCCTTGCCACCGTCGACGGCGATGAAGCCGTATCCCTTGTCCGGGTTGAACCATTTGACGGTGCCCTGAGCCATTCCAAACAACTCCCTAACTGCGCTCGGGACTCGAGCCCCGCCCTTGTCACCGCGGAACCCGTCGATCGCACCGGGTGAGAACGGATACGTACCCATAAATGCACGTATCACGTCCCCGTCCGACGGCGACCGGAATTGACCTTACCTTGTACCGGACGCGCCTGACGCCACTTACCCACCAATCACGTCATCTGGCCGGGTCGGTCACAGCCTCCGGTGCGCCGCCCGCCACCGCGGGAATGACGGAAACCCGGGATCCCGCGGCGACTTCGGTGTCGAGTCCGCGGGAGAAACGCACGTCTTCGTCGCCCACGTAGACGTTGACGAACCGGCGCAGCTTGCCGCCATCGTCGATGATCCGGCCGCCCAGGCCCGGGTAGTCGGCGTCCAGACCGGAGATAACCTCGCGGAGGGTCCCCTCCGCCGCGGTCACCTCCGCCGCGCCGCCGGTGTAAGACCGCAAGATGGTCGGGATGCGAACCTGCACGGTCACGGCACTGCCTCCTCAAAGGCTTCGATGGTCGGCCTGATCGGAGCCGGTATCTCCACCGCCGACTGGACCGCGTCGAGTGTCTTCAGCCCGTCGCCCGAGTTGATGATCACGGTCTCTTCCTCCGGATCGAGCTGGCCGGCGGCGAGCAGCTTGCGCAGCACCCCCAGGGTGACGCCGCCCGCGGTCTCCCCGAAGATGCCCTCGCACCTGGCGAGCAGCCGGATCGAATCGACCACCTCCTCGTCGCTGACGTCGGCGATCACCCCGCCGGTACGGCGTACCACGTCCAGCACGTAGGGCCCGTCGGCCGGGTTGCCGATGGCCAGCGACTTGGCGATCGTGGACGGCCGGACGGGCCGCACCACGTCGTACCCGGCGGCGAACGCGGCGGACACCGGCGCGCACCCGGTCGCCTGGGCGCCGAATACCCGCCAGGGCGCGTCGGCCACCAGGCCGAGGGAAACCAGCTCGGAAAAGCCCTTGTCCACCTTCACCAGCTGCGCGCCCGAGGCGATCGGCACCACCACCTGCGGGGGCAGCCGCCAGCCGAGCTGCTCGGCGATCTCGAAGCCGAGCGTCTTGGACCCCTCGGCGTAGTACGGCCGCACGTTCACGTTCACGAACGCCCAGTCCGGGTGATCCCCCGCGAGCTCGGACGCCAGCCGGTTCACGTCATCGTAGGTGCCCTCGACGGTGACGAACGTGCCGCCGTAGACCGCGGTGGTGATGATCTTCTGCAGCTCCAGGTCGGCGGGCACGAGCACCACGGACCGGATGCCGGCCCGCGCGGCCGCGGCGGCGACCGCGTTGGCCA
Source organism: Actinomycetota bacterium (assembly GCA_003161205.1). The sequence continues at coordinate 2,003 of PMOU01000406.1, forward strand.
GGTTGCCCGTCGACGGACAGGCCAGCACCTTGAAACCCATCTCGGTGGCGGCGGCGAGCGCCACCGCGACCACGCGGTCCTTGAACGAGTGCGTCGGGTTGCCCCGGTCATCTTTGATCCAGAGCCTGCGCATGCCCAGCGCGTGCGCGAGGTTGTCAGCGCGGATCAGGCGGGTGTAGCCGGGCTCGAGCGTCGGCCGGGTGGCGATGTCGGCGGGCACCGGAAGCAGCGGCGCGTAGCGCCACATGTTCGGCGGCCCGGCGGTGATGTCGTCCCGGGTGATCCGCGGGTAGTCGTAGCCGACCTCCAGCGGGCCGAAACACTCCTCGCACGCGTAGTGCGGGCCGAGCTCGTAAACCTTGCCGCATTCACGGCAGGACAGCCCGGTGGCGTAACCGAACCCGGAAGAGGTGGCAGATGTGCGTGTCGTTGCTGTAGTCACCGGCGAGGGCTTCCCTTCCCCATCTTTCCCAGCGGTCACCCTGACCGCGGGCCGGAGTTGGCACCATGTCACGCGCCTCGCCGTTCACGACGGGCATGCATGCGCGCTAGGTTGCCGGGGCTTCGCAGGGCCGATCCCTCCACCCCTCTGGATGAGCGTTATTCAGTTTTGTTCTCAAACGGGATCAATAATAGCAGCATGATCCGGGGGGCGACCCCCCGGAACCCCCCGATTTACGGGGGGCTGCCCGCCCCCCGTGCCCCCTGGGCCCCCCTTCGGAGGGGGGCACCCCCGGACGCCGGGGGCGCCCGGGGGCACTAGCCTGCCGGGTTATGAAGCAACGGGTGCTGGTGGCGTCTAACCGCGGGCCGATTTCGTATCAGTTCGCCACCGATGGCTCGTTGACTGGCAGACGGGGCGGCGGCGGCATGATCGCCGGGGTGACGTCGGGGCTGGCGGCCGTCGCGCCGCAGGCCGACGTGACCTGGATCTGCGCGGCGCTCAGCGACGCGGACCGCGCCGCCGCCCGGCAGGGGGGTACCCGGGACCAGGACGGCGTGCCGGTGCGGATGCTCGACATCCCGCCGGACACCTTCGACCGCGCCTACAACAACGTGGCCAACTCGACCCTGTGGTTCCTGCACCACCTGCTGTTCGATAATCCGAACCAGCCGCAGTTCGGCCGCCAGTTCCAGCGGGACTGGGAGTCGTACCTGGCCTACAACGAGACGTTCGCCGATGCCCTGGCGCACGAGGCCCGGCCGGAACGATGCGCGGGCGACGTCCGCATGCTCGTCCAGGATTACCACCTGAGCCTGGTGCCCCGGATGCTGCGGGAACGGCTCGGCGGCCCGGCCCGCCAGATCGGCATCGGCCACTTCTGCCATATCCCGTGGGCGCCGCCGGACTACTACCGGATCCTTCCCTTCGAGGTGGGGCGGGCCCTGCTGGACGGCATTCTCGGCGCGGACCACGCCGGGTTCCACGCCGCGCGGTGGGCGACCGCCTTCATGGACTGCTGCGCGGCGATCCTGGGCGCGGAGGTCGACCGCACGGGCACCGCGGGCACCGGCCCGGAAGGCACAGGCAGCGCAGGCACCGGCCCGGCGGGCACCGACGTGGCCGGCACGGTCGGGCGGGTCAGTTACCGGGGGCACGTCACCGAGGTGGCCGTTCATCCGCTGGGCGTGGACGCCGCCGCGCTGCGGGCCCGCGCGGGCGCCGACGATGTGCGCGCTCACATCGGCACGCTCGGCCAGGTCGCGGGGGGCAGAAGGCTGATCGTCAGGGTCGACCGGACCGAGCTGTCGAAGAACATCGTGCGCGGCCTGGCCGCCTACCGCGAGCTGCTCGCCACCCGGCCGCAGTGGCGGGGGCGCGTCATGCACCTGGCCTTCGCCTACCCGTCCCGGCCGGCGGTGCCGGAGTACCGCGCCTACACCGAGCGGGTCGAGCAGCTGGCGCGGGAGATCACCGAGGAGTTCGGCACGGCGGACTGGAACCCGCTGATCCTGGAGGTGAAGGACGACTACCCCCGGTCGCTGGCGGCGTGCGCCCTGGCCGACGTGCTGGTGGTGAACCCGATCAGGGACGGCATGAACCTGGTCGCCCAGGAGGGCCCGGTGCTGTCCGAGCGCGGCTGCGCCCTGGTGCTGTCCCGGGAGGCAGGCGCCGCCGCCACGCTCGCCCCCGACGCGCTGCTGATCAACCCCTACGACATCAGCGAGACCGCCGAGGCCATGCACCAGGCCCTGGCCATGCCCGACGCCGAGCGCCAGCGCCGCAGCGCCGCGCTCGCCGCCACCGCCGCCGCGTTCCGGCCCGCGCGGTGGCTGGGTGACCAGCTCGCCTGCCTGCGGACGTAGCCCGCCCGCCGTGTCACGAGGTCCGGACGGTGATACCCGGGCCCGTTCGGCATTCAAGATCTTTTACCGAACGGTCGTGGTACCTGCCCGCGGTCCGGTCAGCCGCCCAGCTCGGCGGCGAGCGCGGCGAGCAGCGCCACGACGCCCCCGGGTCCGTCCACCACCAGGTCCGCGGCGGCCGCGACCCGCGGTGACTCGGGGCTGGCGCTGGCCACCGCGCAGCCGGGTATGCCGTCCGCGCGCAGGGCACCCACCGCGGCGAAGGCGGGCAGGTCGCCGAGGTCATCGCCGCAGAACAGGACCGAACCCGCCGCTCGCTCCCGGACCAGGCCGGTCAGCGCGGCCCCCTTGTCGACGCCCGGCGGGCGCAGCTCGATGACGAACCGGCCCGGCTCCGCCGCCAGCCCCAGCCGGGCGGCGAGCTCGCCCAGGGGACCGCTGAGCCCGGCCAGCGCGGCCTCCGGATCGGCCGCGCGGCGGGTGTGCACGGCCAGCGCGTGCGTCTTGTCCTCGAGCCAGGTGCCGTCGGCGGCGCCCGCCTCGCGGAGCAGGTCAGGCAGCGCGGCCCGGGCGGCCTGCACCGCCGGCGGGGCCGCGGGCGCGGACAGCTGGCCGTCCTGCCAGCGCTGCCAGCCGTAATGGCCGAGCACGATGAGGCCGGGGACGGACTCCATTCCGCCCAGCCGGACCGCGTCCGCCGGGGGCCTGCCGGTGATGACCGCGACCGTGCCGACGGCCTTGGCCAGGGCGGTCATGGCCGCCACCGCCCCCGGCTGGGCCCGGGCCTCGCCCGGGTGGTCCACGATTGGCGACAGCGTGCCGTCGAAGTCCATGGCGACCAGCGCGCGCCCGGGGCTCGCGAGCAGCGCGTCCAGCCCGGCCTGGCCCGCCGCGGTACCCGGTCGTGGCAGGCCCGTCATCCTGGTCCCCCCTTCGCGCTCCTCGGCCGCGGCGAGCGCATGCGCTGGCGGCGGGCCCGCTGCGCTCTGAGCCGCTTGACCAGCACCGGGTCGAACGCGAGTGCCTCCGGGCGGTCGATCAGCTCGTTCAGCAGCTGGTAGTACCGGGTGGCCGGCATCTCCAGCACCTCGGCGATGGCCTGCTCCTTCACCCCGGGCGACCGCCACCCGCGCCGCTCGAACGCCAGGATGCGCATGTCCCGCTCGGTCAACCCCGACACGCGGCCTCCTCCCGGCTCGCTGGCTCGGCTACTGCCGACCGTACCCTGACCGCCAGGGGTGTACCTCCCCCGGCGGCCGACGTACGCTCAACTATTCGTATATTCGTAAACCGCGCATTCCGCCCGCGGCGAGCACATGGCACGATGGCATGGCTGGGTCGGAACGTCGCTGCGCAGGCCAGCTCAGCCGGTCCCGGAGGAGATAGCTGACCAAGTGTCACACCGATCGCTCCGCAGCACCCTGGCGCCGCTCGGCACCGGGCTGGCTGCGGTCGTTGTCATCCTCGGAGTCGTCGCGGGCGCGGGCGTCGCCGCTCCCGCTTTCGCCGCCGGCGCCGGCACACGGGCGGGCGGCGCGCTGGCGGCCAGCCCGGCCCTCGCCCAGGAGTGGTGGCTGTCCAGCCTGAACGTCACCACGGCGTGGCAGACGACCCAGGGCGCCGGCGTCACCGTCGCCGTGCTCGGCACCGGTGTCGCCGCCGGTCACCCGGACCTGGCCGGCGATGTGGTCACCGGACCCGATGACACCGGCTCCGGGCGCGAGCCCGGCGGTCCGTACTGGGGCGTCGACGGAACGGCGGTGGCAGGCCTCATCGCCGGGCACGGGCACGGCGCCGGCCGCCAGGCCGGCATTACCGGGGTCGCGCCCGACGCGCGAATCCTGTCCGTCCGGGTGAACCTGGAATTCAACGATCCGCTCAATTCCGACCCGGCCGTGACCCGGCGGCTGCCCGGCGCCATCGCCGATGGCATCACCTACGCGGTCGACCACGGGGCGCGGGTCATAGACCTGCCGCTCGACCCGGGCACGTTCGGGCTGACCGGACAGGGGGACCCGGCCGCGGCGGGCGGCAGCGCCGCCGAACGGGCGGCGGTCGCCTACGCGCTGCGCAAGAGCGTGGTGCTCGTGGCACCCGCCGGGGACGACGGCGAAGGCCCCGGCCTGGTGAACTACCCGGCCGGCTACGCCGGCGTCATCGCGGTCGGCGCGGTCAGCCGTAACGGGCAGCTCGGCGCGTTCAGCAGCAGGCGCTCCTACGTGTCCCTGACCGCACCCGGGGTGGACCTGACGGCCCCGGTCCCGCCCGACGGCTACGCGCCGATCAGCAGCACGAGCACGGCCAGCGGACTCGTGGCCGGGGTCGCCGCCCTGCTGCTGGCCCGGTTCCCGCATCTCACCGTGGCTCAGGTCACCCGGGCCCTGACCCAGAGCACCGACACAGCCGCCAGCACGTCCGTCGTCGGCGGCACCGCCACCGGCGACGCGGCCAGGCCGGGCACCGGCTACGGCACCGTGAACGCGGCGCGGGCCGTCGACCTGGCCGCCCGCATCACCTCCGCCGGGGCGGCCCCCACGGCTACGCCGCCGGCCAAGCCCCGCCAGCCGCCCCCAGCGACCCAGCCGGCCCGGCGGCCGGCCGCGGCACCTCGCCGGGCCGACGCCGGCGCGATAGCCGGGTCGCTGGTCCGCGACGTGGTAGCCGGCCTGGGCGTGCTCATCGTGCTGCTGATCGCGCTGATCCTGGTCATGAGCTCGCGACGCAAACGGATCGAGGCGGCCGGGTCTCTAGGCTCCGGCCCGGCCGGAACCCAAGGACCCGGCCAGAACCAAG
>PMOU01000233.1 GCA_003161205.1 Actinomycetota bacterium
GCCGATGTAGACCGTCGAGTCATCCGGCGACCAGGCCTCGGCCTGGATGTAGAACCGCTCGACCGTGGCGCACTCGTACGGATACGCCGAGCTGCTGCCGTCGAATTCCGGTGAGGTCCAGCCGGTGACCGTGGCGGTGGTGCCGCCGACGTTCAGCATGAAGATCTGCTCCCGCTGCAGCCCGCCGACCGAGGTGAAGTCGCCCTCGACCAGGTCCAGCGTGCCGCCGTGGCTGAGCTGCTGGTTGTAGACCTGGGTGGGGTTGGCCGAGACTCCGGAGAAGTTGTAGTTGCCGGAGATGTTCAGGTGCAGGAACCCGTCGCTCTTGCCGGTGACCGGGCTCAGGCTGGCCATGTAGGGGTCGGTGGTGTCGCCGTTGACGCCGGTGAACAGGCCGCCGACCAGCAGGTGGTTGCCCACGCCGAGGATGGTCTGCACCGCCCCGGAGGCCTTGCTGGCGAAGGTGGTGACCACGTTGCCGGTGGTGGTGCTGATCTCGGCGATGTTCTGCACGGTCGTGCCGTTGATCGAGGTGAACTTGCCGCCGATGTAGGCGTCCTGGCAGTTGCCGTTGGCGAACCCGATCGTGTTGATGGTGGCGCTGGTATCGGCGGTGGTGCCGTATGTGCCCACGACGTCCGGAGCCCAGCTGGTGACCGTGTACGGCGCGGTCGCGCTGAAGCTGAAGATGTTGTAGCGGGTGTAGGTGTTGCTCTGCCGGATGATGGTGGTAAAGGTGCCCACCGCATACATCGTGCCGCCGCACTGCACCAGCTGGCGGACCTGCTCGGTCGGGTTGTCTTCGGTGGTCTTCAGGTGGGGCGTGTTGGTCGCTGGCGTGGCGGACACGACCCCGGCCGGCGGCAGCTCCCCGCCCACTCCCTGAGCTTGCGCTGCCGTGACGCCAAGCGGCAGCAGCACCGCAGCCGTGACCGCGGCAATGAGGTATCTTCGCACGATGCTTTCTCTCCTGTCAGCCAGGTCCCCCCAGCCGGGCCCGGCAACTCGCTGACGAAGTCGTCACATTTCGTGACTTGACAAGAATGACGTAACAACTCACCCAAGGGTTGACAGCACGCCAAAAGTTTCCGAAACGGAATATAAGGCTCGTCAGTGCTAGGGGCAACAGTGGCCCCTGGGCGCTGAGCGGCCGGAAGCCGGCCCGCCGGTGCGAAAGCGGCGTCCGCCGGGCTTTCGGGTCTGGGCGGCTTAGCCGCCTGGGTTACGGTGCCTGTCCCGATCCGGTGACCGCCAGCTCACCGGGGTGAGCGGGGGAGACGACCCGCGGCCCGGCGGCGGGCCGGCGCGCTCTTACGTACCTGAGGACCGCGGTCGCGCCGAGGGCGCCCGCGATGGGCAGCGTGACGAGCGCGGGCAGCTGGTAGCGCCAGGAGAACTCATACATGTCCGCGCCGAGCAGCACGGCGATGCCGGAGCCGGTGGTCAGCAGGCAGGCCAGAGCCAGGCCCTGCGACTCCCCGGTGCCCGTGCCGCGGCGCCGCCGGAACGTGAGGATTCCGGCGAGGCCAGCCAGCAACGCGAGCAGGAGCACCGGTCCCGGCGTGTACCCGCCGTGCAGCTGGTAGTCCCGCAGCGCGGTGGCCGTGGTCTGGTTGACCCGGGCGTAGCCGCCGCCGCCCGCCCGGGCGAAGATGTGGCTGGCGCTGTTCGGGCCGTAGTGGTTGATGCCAGGGGGATAGTAGGGATAGCCGGCCTGGAACTGCCAGCGCGAGATCGGGGTGTCGCCTTGCTGGGCGTCCCTGGTCAGCGCGAAGAGCTTCACCGAGTCCTTGGTGATGTCGCCGATCACCCGCATCGGCTGCTGCCTGAGCACGCTGTAGGCGAACTGCCGTTGCAGCGGCAGGGTGTTGATCAGCAGGCCGCGCTCGACGTTAACCGGCTGGTACAGCACGCGCGGTGCGTTGTACGCGTTGACCAGCCCGTCCACGCCCAGGGCGGCGGCGACCGGCGGGCTCGGGCACAGCGGACGCTCGTCGGCGGGGATCTTCAGCGTGGCGCAGTCAGCGGCGTGCGCGGTCCGGCCGTAAAGGTACGCGTCGCCCATGTTGGACAGCTCGAACCCGTAGTGCAGGATCACGGCGGAGTAGCCCATGTAGCCCACCACCGGCAGCGCGAAGCAGAACGTCAGCACCGTCCCGCGCAGCAGCCGGGTGCGCCAGCCCCGGCTGGCCGCGAGCACGTAGATCAGGGCCGGCACGATCAGCGCCTCGCCCACCTGGCGGACCGGCGCGGAGGCGCCCAGAGCGAGGCCGCCCAAGATGACGAAGGCCAGCTCGGGCTGGGGCTGCCAGAGCAGCAGCACGATCCCGGTGACCATCAGCACCTGGAACAGCACGTCGGGCATGATCGTCTGTTCCGCGTTCAGCTGGTANNTCGCCATCCCGAGCACGTGCTGCGCCACGGCGACCAAGGCCAGGTCCGCGACCATGAGCACCGGATGCAGCACGAGCAGCGTGTACCCGAGCGGGTCGTACGCTCCCCAGTCGGAGCGACTGAAGTCGGTCCCGAAGATGTACTTCTTGGAGTCGATGAACAGCAGCGCGGGCTCGTAGCTCACCTGGGTCGCCACCCGCAGCACCAGTCCGGCCGCGAGCAGCAGCCCGAGGACCCAGTGCCTGCGTACTGATCCGGTGAACGCCCACACGGCCCGGTCCAGGCGGGACCCCGACCCCGATTCCCCCGATGGCCCTGACGCCCCGGCCGCCCCCGCGTTCACCTGGCCGACGCCGGAAATTTCGATGTCGCTCCTGTAGGTCACAAAAAGTCCTTGCATGAGTCGCATCAGACAGCGGGAAATGCCGCGCTATTGCCCGGCCGCCTTCCTGGCACGGATCATTCTGCCGCATCACGAGATAGCGAGCGTGCCTAAGAGCGATTCGCCCGGATCCGTAACAATTGCCACGTGATTAATAACGCGGNNAGTGACGCAGGCTCCAGTGACGCCGGCCCAGCGGGGGCAGGCGGCGGGGAGACTGGCCGTGACGAAGCCGGCCATGCCGAAGCCGGCCGGGCGGACATGACCTGGGACATCCTGCGGCAGCGACTGCGGTCGATGCGGCCCGGCCTCTATCCGGTCGCGATGCCCGCCGCTCACCCGCCGCGAGATCCCGAGGTCTGCGCCGTCTGCGCCGTCTGCCGGGGACCGGTGCGGCCGGGCTTCGCGCGCTGCTACCAATGCGGACGCCATGGGTTGCTCGCGCCTGGCCTGCTCGCCGACGCCGTGGTGCCCATCTCGTACGCGGTCAAGGGCGCGGCGCTGGCCGCCGATCTGTGGCGCTATAAGTCCTGGCCCGGGCCGAGTGCTTCCGCGCGTGCCTCGGTGCTGGCGCTGCTGCTCGCCTTCCTGCACGATCACGGCGCCTGCGTCTGGCGGCACGCGGGCATGCCCGGGCCTGACCGCCTGGCCGTCGTGCCCACCGGTTGCGGCCGCCCGGGACGGCACCCGCTGCTCGCGCTCGCGTCGCCGTACCTGCGGCTGCCGCTGACCCGGCTGGCCATCCGGCCGGGCCGCCAGGGCCGCGATCTGGACGTGCACCGGTTCCGCGCCGACCAGACGGCCGCGGGAGCCGACGTGCTGCTGATCGAGGACAGCTGGGTATCGGGCGCGAGTGCTCAGTCCGCCGCCGCCGCGCTCAAGCTGGCCGGCGCCCGCCATGTCGCGATCGTGGTGATCGGCCGCCACGTCGACCCGGCCGATCCCCGGGCCGGCACCCTGACGGCCCGGCTCAAGCCGACCTCGTTCGACCCGTCCACATGTGCCGTGCACACCCCGAATCCGGCGCGGCCTCATAACCTTCAAAACTGCCTTTAAGCGCCCGGATGGCCTTATCGGGGACAATAATACTGCGGAGTATTCAGGGGACAATAATTGACTCTTAGCTGGCCGCTGGGGAAAATAGCGCGAGGTTAGCCGATCTTTTCAATAGGCTGGAAAGGCCTGTTCGTTTGCTCTAGCTTTTCTCTATGAATGGACTCCAGACTGCAGCCTCCTCCCGCACGAGGCCCTCTGGTGCGCCGGCTGAACTCCTTGAGGTGTACGGTGACCGGCTCTTCCAGTACTGCTGGTGCCTGCTTCGCAGCCGCGACATCGCGCAAATCGCGCTCCGCGACACTCTCGTCGCGGCCGAGGCGCATATCGAGCGTCTGGCGGACCCCGGATTGCTTGTCCCGTGGCTGTACTCACTGGCCCGGGCGGAATGCCGCGGCCGCCGTGCGGTCGAGCCGCCCCTGGCCGACGAGGCGCCCGCCCGGTCCGGCCAGGCCAAGCCCGGCTCCCGGCTCATGGCGTGGGACGCGGCTACGAGCCTGGAGTCCAGTGAACTCGAGGCGCTTGACCTGTTCTGCCGGCATGACGTCGACCTGGGCCTGGTGCTCGGCCTTCCGGCCGAAGACGTCCAGGCGCTGCTGAACCGGGCCAGGCAGCACCTGGCACAGGCACTCGGTGCGGAGATCCTGGTCAGCCGGCCCAGCCATGCCTGCCCCGACAGGGCCGGGGTGATGAGCGGCTGGGCCGACGGGGACCGGGGGCTGCATGGGGCGAGCCCGATGACGCCGGAGGTCCGGGCCCGTGTACTGGGGCACGCCGCCCGCTGTCCGGCCTGCCGGCCCAACCTGCCCCGCAACGTCTCGGCCGCACGAGTCTTCGCCCGGCTCCCCGCGCCCGCGCTCTCTGCGGTGGCCCGCGCCGAGGTGCTCGGCTTCTTCGATAATCACCGGCATTCGGCGTACCGCGAGTTCGTGGTGAACCGGACAGCGGCCCTGGACGAGTCGGGTTTTCCCCTCCGGCCGGAGTCTGGCGCCGTGACACCCGCCCGCCGTGGCCGGGTCGCCGGTGCTCCCCTTTCCGGTGTGCGCTCGCTGGTTGGCGTGGCCCTGTCCGCCGCGCGGCCGCGCCTTCTCCTGGCCCGGTCCGCGCGGATGCTCGCGGGGCGGCCGCGATCGCCTGTGCCTTCGTGCTCGCCGGGTCCGGCGGGAAGCCTGCCGCCGTCGGCATAAGCACCCCGGTCCGCGGCCCTAAGCTGGAGCGGTGACGACCCAGCCCCCTTCGCACACCGCCCTGGTCAGACGAGCGCGCCGGATCGACAGGGAACTGGCCCTGCTCTATCCAGACGCCCACTGCGAACTGGACTTCCGTTCCCCGCTTGAGCTGCTCGTCGCGACGATCCTGTCCGCGCAGACCACCGATAAGCGGGTCAACATGGTGACGCCGATCCTGTTCGCGCGGTACACCACGGCCGAGGACTACGCCGCCGCTGACCGCGACGAGCTGGAGAAGATCATCCAGTCGACCGGCTTCTACCACGCCAAGACGAACAGCCTGATAGGGCTCGGGCAGGCGCTGTGCGAGAGGTTCGGCGGCGAGGTGCCGCCACGGATGAAAGACCTGGTCACGCTGCCTGGCGTGGGCAGGAAGACGGCGAACGTGGTGCTCGGGAACGCCTTCGGGATCCCCGGTCTTACGGTGGACACCCACTTCGGGCGGCTGGCCCGCAGGTTCGGCTGGACGACGAGCACCGAGCCGGAGAAAGTCGAGGCCGAGGTGGCCACGCTCATCCCGCGCCGGGACTGGACGATACTGTCGCACCGCCTGATCTGGCACGGCCGACGGATCTGCCACTCGCGCAGGCCTGCCTGCGGCGCCTGCGCGCTGGCGAGCCTCTGCCCGTCGTACGGGGAGGGCCCCGTCGATCCGAAGGTGGCCGCCAAGCTCGTCAAGTCCGGCCCGTTCTCGTGACCTCAGCCGGCCGGCCAGTGCCAGCCGAGCCTGTGCCAGCCGAGCCTGTGCCAGCCGAGCCTGTGCCAGCCGAGCCTGTGCCAGCCGAGCCTGTGCCGGCGTGGTTGCGCGAGCTCGCGGCCGTCGCGAAGACGATGGAAGTTCCTCCGCTGATTGTCCCGCCCGCGAGCGGCGGCAAGCCGTCGGCGGTGCTCGTCCTGTTCGGCGACGGCCCGGACGGCCCCGATCTCCTGTTCATCCAGCGCAGCCAGGAGCTCCGGCTGCACGCGGGCCAGCCGGCCTTCCCCGGCGGGGCCATCGATGCCGGGGACGACGGGCCGGTCGCGGCCGCGCTGCGGGAGGCGGCCGAGGAGGTGGGCGTCGACCCGGACGGCGTCGAGGTGGTCGGCACCCTGCCTGAGCTCTTCATCGAGCGGACGGGATTCCGGGTCGTTCCCGTGCTCGCCTGGTGGCGGCGGCCGTCCGCGGTCGCGCCGGTGGACACCGGTGAGGTGGCCGCGGTGGAGCGAATCGGCGTCGCCGAACTAGCCGATCCCGCCGTGCGGCTGATGGTGCGCGTGCCCGACGGGCGGACCACGCCCGCCTTCCGGGTCAGGGGGATGCTCATCTGGGGGTTCACCGCCGCGCTCGTGGACCGTCTGCTCGCGCTGGCCAGCTGGGAGAAACCATGGGACAACGGCAAGGTCATAGACCTGTGAACGTCGCTGACGCGCCAGAGAGCAGGAGGAAAGCTATACGGTTATGGTCGTGCGCGGTGATGTGCTCGACCTCATCTTGATCGTAATCGTGGCCGCGTTCGCCGTCTCCGGTTACCGGCAGGGCTTTATCGTCGGCGTGCTGAGCTTCTTCGGTTTCGTGGGCGGCGCGCTGCTCGGCGCCGAGTTCGGCCCGAACATCGCGCGGGCCCTCGTCGGCGGGCAGACTCAGCAGGATGTCATCGCCGTGGTCCTGCTGGTGAGCTTCGCGGTGCTCGGGCAGTTCATCGCATCCACCATCGGCGCGGCCATGCGCTCCACGGTGACCTGGCGGTCCGCGACGCTGCTCGACTCGGCGGGCGGCGCCGCGGTCAGCGTGGTGTCCGTGCTGCTGATCGCCTGGGTGGTCGGATCGGTGCTGGCCGGTTCCCCGTTCCCGCTGGTCGATCAGCAGGTGAACAACTCGCTGGCGCTGCAGACGCTGGACAAGTTCATGCCCTCGCCCGCCAAGACCATGTTCTCTGACTTCCGCAGGCTGCTGGCCAGCAACAGCACCTACGCCGAGGTGTTCAGCGGGATCGGCGAAGAACGCATTCTCGCCATCCCGGCCCCCGATAACGCCGTGCTCAACAGCCCGGGATTCCTGGCGGCCCGCACCCGGGTGGTCCGGGTGCAGGGAGTGGCCCCGAGTTGCCAGCGGTCTATCGAGGGTTCCGGGTTCGTCATCTCCGCTGATCACATCCTCACCAACGCGCACGTGGTCGCGGGGGTCACGCAGCACCAGACGGTGACCACTGCCGCCGGCACCACCCTCGCCGCCACGGTGGTGTTTTACGACCCGCAGGTCGACGTCGCCGTTCTCTACGTGCCCGGCCTGGACCTGCAGCCGCTGAGCTTCGCCGGGCAGGCCAGTCCGGGCGACAGCGCGGTGGTCGCGGGCTATCCGCTCGATGCCCAGGCGCTGCACACCGTGCCGGCCAGGATCGGCGGCATCCAGGACGCGCAGGGCCCGAACATCTACCAGACGAGCACGGTGACCCGCCAGATCTATGAGATCAGGGCGCTGGTGGAGTCGGGCAACTCGGGGGGGCCGCTGCTGTCCCCGCAGGGCACCGTGGAGGGCGTGGTATTCGCCGCGGCCGTCGGGGTCTCTGACACCGGCTTCGCGCTCACCGCCGCCGAGGTGTCCGCCGATGCCACCGCGGGCGCCCACGCCACCGCGGCCGTTTCCACCATGGGCTGCGACTAGTTCCCTCTATAGGGACATAAGCCGCAAATATCGCAGGGCATTTCTTTGTGTGCCGAGGGCAAATCGCACCCTGTGCCCGTGATTACCGGCACATTTCCCGCGTCCCGTACGGGTCCGGTTAACCCTCAGCGTCGGACGGGACGGTCAGCTTCGGCCGCAGGTCCCGGGCCGGGATGTCCGCCAGCCCCTGCCGTTCGATGCGCGCGGCCAGCTCGTCGCAGGTCGCCAGGACGGCCGCGAGGTCGATGCCGAACGGATGGTCGTGCGCGCCCGCGGCCGACGGGTCAGCCTGATCGCGGTACCCGCGGACCCGATCGGCGCCCCGCCTGAGCAGCGTGACCGCGCCGCGGGCATTTCCCCGGTGCGCGTGCGTCAGCCCGACCGCGATCTGGGCGAGACCCTGCCACAGATCGCGTTCGGACGGCGGTGCGGACTTCCATGACGCCTCGAGGACCTCGTGGGCGTGAAACGGGCGTCCGTCGCGCAGCAGCTGATCCGCGAGCCTGGCCGCCTCCGCGCCGGGCCGGGCGAGGTCGTCGGGGACCATGGCCTGGCCGGCGTCCGTGTCCGCGTGCGGTAGCGGACGGCCGAGCGCGTCGCGGGGCCGCGCGTTCCGCGGCCGGCCGGCCGGGTCGCGATCCCGGCTCACCGTTCCGGTTCCGGGTCCGCCAGCCAGCCGTAGAGCTCGGTGTTGAAGGCGTCCGGGCGTTCCTCGTGCGGGAAGTGCCCGGCCCCGTCGATCACCCGCCAGCGGTAAGGGCCGTCGACGTAGCGCCCGGCGCCGCGCGCGGTCTGCGGCAGCACGCAGGGATCCACCGCGCCGTGCAGGTGCAGGGTCGGAGCCTGGATCGGCGCCCGCATATGCCGCGCGTAGCGCAGCCCGTCGGTTCGCACGCTGCTGCGCGCGAGCCAGCGGTGATATTCAAGCGCCGAGTGCGCCACCGAAGGTATCCGCATCGCCCGGGAGTAGATCTCCTCGGTCGGGGGATCCGGCCAGCCGGGCGCGGACCACTCCTCGAGCAGCCGGCCGACCCGGCTGGCTCCGTTGCGGAGCAGCTGGCGTTCGGGCAGGACGGGCAGCTGGAAGCCGAGCTCGGAACCCATCCGGCGTCCCTGGCCGAGCGGGTCGGTGAACACCGCGGACCGCATCCGCAGCGGATGCGCCATCGACACGACCGCGAGCCGCCGGACTACCTTGGGATAGTAAGCGGCCACCGTCCAGGCGATCAGGCCACCGAGACCGTGGCCGACCACGACCGCATTGGCCTCGCCCATAGCCCGGATCAGGCCGGCCGCGTCGGAGGCGGCGGTCACCAGGTCATAACCGCGGGGCGGCTTGTCGCTGCCCCCGTAGCCGCGCAGATCCACCGCCACGGCGCGGAACCCCGCCGCGGGCAGGCCCGCCAGCTGATGGCGCCAGGTCCACCAGAACTCGGGGAAGCCGTGCAGCAGGAGCACCAGCGGCCCTTCGCCGGCCTCGGCGACATGGAAACGGGTGCCGTTCGCGCTGACCGACCGGTGTGCCCACGGGCCGCTGATGGCGATAGCGGCATCGGCGCCGACGGTCATCACGCTCACCTCACCGAGGCTGGCGGGCGGCGATCTCGGGCTGCTGGCCGTCGTGGCGCAGCATCCCGAATCCCTCGGTGACGGTTTTCCTCGTCTTACGCAAGCCGGATAGGTGTCGTAGCTTCAGCAGCGCGATACCCACCGCCGCCGCCGCCAGCAGCACGCAGGTGCCTGCGACAATGAGGAACGCCGCCCATAGCTCGATGCGGAAGGCGGCGTAGAGGCCGAAGGCGAAGGCGAAGCAGAGCAGAATAAGCACCAGGCAGGCCACGAAAGCGGCCACCCCGACCAGCGCGCCGGCCAGGCCGACGCGCTTCGCGTCGCCCTTCAGCTCGGTCTTGGCCAGGTCGATCTCGTACCTGATCAGCTGGGA
>PMOU01000548.1 GCA_003161205.1 Actinomycetota bacterium
GTGGTCGACCAGGTGCAGGTCGCGGGGGCCGGGACGCCGCGCTCGGTGGTCCTGGACGCCGCCGCGCTGGACCGTGCCGCCGTGCTCGGGCGCAACGTCGCCGGCCAGCTCGGGGTGGCCTTCGACGAGGCGCGCTACCTGGGGCCGCCCGGGCTGTGCCCGATGTGCCACCTCGANNCCTCGGGCCCGACCTCCAGGTGACCTGGACGGACCTGTCCACCTCCGTCATCTCCATGGCCGAGAAGCAAGCTCACGCCGTCGAGATCCAGGAAACCGCCGAACGGCACCGCGAGCTGCGCCCGGAGATCGAGGAGCGCGCCCGGGCGTTCGAGGCCTACGACCCGACCGTCCGACCCGAGCACGCCCCCACCTCTGGCGTTACCGGCTAGCCCGCCACCGCGCGCCCCCTGGCCAGGCCGGCCAGGCACCAGCGGAGCCAGCGTGTGCGGCGCCCGGCCGAATTCATCGTCCCGCTCCAGGTCCACGGCGCGGGCATACCCGGCCAGCGTCGCCTCCAGCCGGGTAATCCGGGTGCACAAAGGAGGAGCCAGCCGAAGAACGCGCTCATATGCCACAGCGACGCGCCGGCCGCCTGGGCCAGGCGGTGACCGCCGCTACCCGCGTGATGTCCGCGGCGTTCCAGAGCCGGGGCGGCGGGCGGTGACCCAGCGGAAGACGTTACGCATGGCAATCGTGCCGTCGGCCGGGTCGGTGAACGGGACCAGCGCCGTCTCGATGGCGGCGCGGACGGCGGGTGCGCCGGCATCTTGCACGGCCCGGGTTCCGCCCGCCGAGCCGATCAGCGCGCGGACCGCGTCCGGTGCCGTCTGGTACCGCCAGACGCATTCCACCTCGTCCGTCGCCGCCACTCCCAGGCCCGCGGCGGTCAGCGCCGCCTCCAGGCCGCCCGGCGTGGACAGCGCGTAGGGCGCGTGCGCGGACTCGCGTTCGGGCGGGCTCAGCGCCGCCATAGCCAGGTGCACCGCGGTGGACTGCACCCGGTCCGGCTCGGCGAAAGCAGCCAGCCCCACCAGGCCGCCGGGCGCGCAGACCCGGGCCGCCTCGGCCAGCGCGGCGAGCGGATCGGCGGCGAACTGGACGGCGTTCACCGCGGTCACCGCGTCGAACGCGGCGTCGGGGAACGGCAGCTGCTGCATGTCCGCGAGCCACAGGTCGGCGCCGGGCAGCCGGTCCGCCGCGACGGCGAGCAGGCCAGGGGAGACGTCCACGCCGGTCACGGCGGCGCCCCGGCCGGCCGCCAGCCACATCAGCAGGCCGCTGCCGCACCCGATGTCCAGCAGCCGGGTCCCGGTCCCGGTGGCCGTCGCGTCCAGCAGTGCCTCGAACAGCGGCTGGTTGTGCGGTTCGGCCAGCTCCGCCCAGCCCTGCGGATCGGTGCCCCACAGCCCTTGCTGCAACTGCGCCGCCGCGGTCAGCTGCCCGTGGTGCCGTACGGTCACGACACTGCCGCCGGGACGCCGGTCACGCCAGGCCCTGGCCGTCGCGCAGCGCGGTCAGGCGGTCGTGCATGCCGGCGATGACCTCGTTGTGCTGGTGGACCTCGATCGGGTGGGGGAACAGCGGCCCGCCGTCGTGCCAGGCGACCGAGACCGGGCCCGACCGCGCCGTGTTGATCAGCCGGCAGCCCAGCCCCGCGAGCCGCGCGCTNNCCCCCACGCGGCGAAGGCGGCCGAGTGGTCGAAGACCACGTCGCGGTACTGCTCGCCGTCGACGACCAGGACGAACGACTCGAACTCGATGTGCGGCACGAGCTGGAACGGGCCGACGCCGAGATCCTGGCCCCACTGCTTCTGCGCCGAGTCGAGGTCCTCGACCCAGTAGCCGACGTGGTGCAGGCTCCGCATCGCGCCCTCAGCCGACGGTCGCGTCGTCATGCTGCTCGCGTTCGGTCAGCGCCCCGCCGCCGAACTGCCGGTCGTGATCCATGGTCATCCGCATGAACGGGTAGACGTAGTCGCGCATCTCCTGCTCGTAGGCGCGAATGGCCGCCACGAGGCCGACCTCGCCGCGGGCGGCGGCGGAAAGCTGGTCCAGCAGGTGCGCGGCGTCGCGCAGCGCCAGGTTCGCGCCCATGCCGAGCGACGGCAGCATGGCGTGGGCGGCATCGCCGACCAGCGTCACCCGCGAGGGCTCCCACGGTGGTGCCGGGGAGAGGAAGCCGAACGGGATCACGAAGACCGAGTCCAGGTCGACGTCCGCGACCAGGGTTCGCGCCGCGGGGTGCCAGCCTTCGATCGCCGCCAGCATCGCGTCGCGGAGCATGGCCGGCGTGTCCGCGGTCCACTGCGCCGCGGGCGGGATCACCGTCCCGGGCGCCACGCTGCAGCTGATCATCACGTAGTCCTCGACCGGCTCGAGCGGCACGTCGGGCGCGATCGCGGCGGCCGCGTCGTCCGGGCGCTGCCGGGGCCGGTAGACCGAGATCAGCAGGCGCGAGCCCGTGCGGTCCGCGGCGATGAGCACGCCCTCGAACAGGTGCGGTGGCAGTTGCCCGGCCAGCTCGGGGGTCAGNNCGTCCGGCCGTAGACGCCGAGCCCGCGGACGCCGGCGTCGATGACGGTCGTGCCGGGCAGCCGCTGCCTGCGGACCGCCGAGCGGATGCCGTCGGCGCCCACCAGGATGTCGCCCTGGGCCGTCGTGCCGTCGGCGAAGGTCACCGATACGCCGGAGGGGGTCTCTTCGTACCCGGTGACGGCCTTCCCGGGGTGGAACGA
>PMOU01000230.1:0-6789 GCA_003161205.1 Actinomycetota bacterium
GTCAAGTCCGTCAGCGACCTGTACTCCCCCGTGGACGGTGAGGTCACCGAGATCAACACCGAGCTGGAGGACGACCCCTCCCTGGTCAACGCCGAGCCTTACACGGCCGGCTGGCTGTTCCGGGTGCGGGTGGCGGCCGGCGGCGACGGCGACGCGGCCCTGCCGACCGACCTGCTGTCCGCGACCGAGTATGAAGAGCTGACCAAGAGCGCCGGCTGACCCCTGGCCCTGGCGGCTAGTGCTTGCGGCGGCGCAGCAGGATAAAGCCCGTGAGGCCGACCACCACGACCGCGGCCGCGGCGCCGGCGACGAGCGGGTCGATCTGGGCGGCCCGCTGCCGGATCTGGTCCAAGGCCCGGTGGACATTCTTCTTCGGGCTCACCCGGTCAGATATGGCGTCGATGGTGCGGGCCAGATCCGCGCGGGTGCGGTCGATGTCCGCCACCAGCTCGTCGGTGTCAACGGGCTTGGAGTCGGTCTCCGGATCAGCCATTACGTGCTCCGTTTCCTGGCCGGGGCNNAGGGGTTTATTTTGTCAGGTCTATGGTGACCTTTACATCACCTGGTCCTGTCGTGAGCGCGTGTTGCCATGATGACAGCGGGACACGGCGGCTGATCAGGGCTCATCGCCCTCATGGTGACTGAACTTATCCAGCCCGCGCATGCCCGGGCCGCGCGGTCACCTTAGGTGTTTTCTGTGCGGCTTTTACGCTGTGTCATACCCCATCTGCCGTTGTCGCCCCCCATCACCCGCAAAGTCGGACTTTGGGCAAAGCCGTGAGGGGACCGCGCCCGCTGCTTTATGCTGCGCAGTGACTGTGGGTAGGAACACCGGAAGGGTTAGGCGCATGAGAACCAGGCGGGTGCGGGGTACCGCGCTGGTGGTCACGGCCGCGGCGCTGGTACTGGCCGCCGGATGCTCGGCCGCCGGAGGTACCGCGGCGGCGCCCCCCACGGTGGAAAAGCCGAACCTGGTCGTCGCGGTCGTCCCGGCCTTGGATTCGGCGGGGTTTTTCGTCGCGCTCTACGAGGGCCTGTTCACGGCGCAGGGGCTGCACATCACCCCTAAGTTCGTCACCAGCAGCGAGACCGCGATCGCCGAGCAGCAAGCGGGCGCCTACGACATCACGGCCGGCAATTACGTTTCCTATATCCAGGCCCAGCAGAACTGGGATTCCGGACAGCGGCCCAGCGCGTCCGATCCCGGGGTCCTCGCCGCCAACCTGGACATCTTCGCCGAGGGATCGGTGATGGAGCCGGGCGCCCAGGAGCTTTACACGATGCCCGGCTCGCCGATCAGGACACTCGGGGACCTGACGGGCCGGACCATCGCGATCAACGCGCCGAACAACATCTTGTACCTGCTGGCCGCGTCGGTCCTGACCGAGCACGGCGTCGCCCCCCGCGACGTGCGCTTCGTCACCAAGTACGCGCTCCCCGCGATCCCGGCCGAGCTCAAGGCCGGCGCCGTCAACGCGGCGGTGCTGCCCGAGCCGTTCGCCAGCATCGCCGAAGAGAGCGACGGCGCCGTGCCGCTGGCCGACCTGAATCAGGGCGCGACCACGAGCTTCCCGGTCGAGGGCTACGTGGTGACCAAGCAGTGGGCGGCCAAGTACCCGCACACGCTGGCGGCGTTCTACAAGGCGCTGGAACAGGGCCAGCAGATCGCGGACAGCAACCGCGCGGCGGTCGAGCAGGCCATGGAAGAGCTGCCGACCCCGCTCGACGTGCCCAAGCAAACCGCGGCGCTGCTGTCCCTGGATGAGTACCCGGTCAGCTCGGGACCGGCCGGCACCGTGGACAAGGTCCGGCTGGAGCGGGTGGTCAACGTCATGACCCAGTTCCTCGGCTTCCCCAAGTCCTTCAACATCGACTCGATGCTGCTCAACGGCGGCTGAGCCAGGTCAGGGGGCACGGCTCGCCGGGAGGGCGGTGACGAGCACGTCGGATACGGGCGAGCCGGGACCTCCGTCGCGGGTCCGGGCGATCTTGCGCCAGCCCCATTTGCCGAACGCGTTCTGCGCCGGGGTGGCCGCGGGCAAGACGGTCAGCGTGGCCCGTTCCTCGGGCCGGTTCGCCAGCAGGAGGTCGTGCAGGGTCTGCGCGATGCCCTGCCGCCGCCAGGCCGCGCGCACCAGCAGCTCGGTCAGCGCGAAGGTGCGGCCGGGATGCTCGGCGGTGAGCTCATCCGGCAGCGCGGTGGTGAGATCCCGCCACCACGAGGTGGACGGCCGGAGCGGCATCCCGGACGCGTAGCCGACCAGGTAGGCACCCTGCCGGGCCTCGGCAAGGACGAAGCCAGGCTGGCGGCACTGGACCCGGAAGCGCCCGGCGAACAGCGCGGCATCCTCGTCACGCCGGTAGGGCGGGTCGGCGTACACCTCGGCGTGCAGGGCCTGCAGCTCGTCCGCGTGCGCGGCGGCCTGCCGCCCGTCGAGCAGCTGGAACGCTATCTCGGGCGCGGGCACGATCACCTTTCTCTTCGTGACATTTTCTCTTCGTGGGCCTTCTTTGCGCACCCAAGGCCCCATAACAAAACACCGTGACCCCGCATGCGGGTTCACGGTGTCCTCGATGTCTTGAGACATCACACAGGGGTGCGGGTGACGGTGTGCGGGCGGGGGGATTCGAACCCCCACAGTGTTGCCACCAACAGGACCTAAACCTGCCGCGTCTGCCATTTCGCCACGCCCGCGTGCGGTGGCTGTACCGTTAGGCGCCGAGCTCGGTCAGCAGCCGGGCGACGTGGCCGGTGGCCTTGACGGCGTACATCGCTTTGTCGATCTTGCCGTCCGCGTCGATCACGAACGTGGACCTGATCACGCCGACCATCGTCTTGCCGTAGAGCTTCTTCTCACCGTAAGCGCCGTAGGCCTCGAGCACGGCGTGATCGGGGTCGGACAGCAGCGGGAAGGTGAGGCCCTCTTTATCCCGGAACTTGGCCAGTTTGGCCGGCTGGTCCGGGGAGATGCCGAGCACCACGAGGCCCGCGCCGTTCAGGTCGGTCAGGTTGTCGCGGAAATCGCAGGCCTGCTTGGTGCAGCCGGGAGTCATCGCGGCCGGGTAGAAGTAGACGATCACCCGCTGGCCGCGGAACGAGGACAGCGCCACCTGGTGACCATCCGCATCCGGCAGGGTAAAATCCGGCGCCGGGTCACCCGGCGCGAGCCGCTTATCCGCCATCGATCCTCCCTGGAGTCCGGGAGCCAGCATAGCCGGGGTCAGCGGGCGGGCGCAGTGGCGGGCGCGGGGTCGACCTCCGCCAGGTAACAGAGACCTCCCGGGAGCATCCCCGTTCCCAAGCAGAGCCTGAACCAGTTCCGCCTTACTGGTCAAGAGCGGGCGTGCCGGCCGCCCGGACGATGACGCGGGGCGGGCTGGAGCTGGCGCGGCGGCCGAGCGAGGTCCAGGTGACAGCGGTGATGGCGATCATGGTGATGCCCGCGAGGGCGAAGCCGGCCCGGGCATTGACTCCGGCCACCACGCGGTCGCCACGATCGCCGCCCCGGTCAGCAGGGCCAGGACCCGGATGCGCGAGCCACTCGGTTCGGCCTTGGAGCTCGCGGCCATCAGGGCACCGGGTACGGCACCGAGACCGAACGCTGCCATCGTGGCGCCGTAACCGCCGCCGCCCAGATGCAGCACCCGGCTGACGAACAGGGGGGTGGCGACGCTGAGGTTGAACAGCATCCCGCCGGCGAACGCGATCAGGATGCACGAGCGGATCTGGGGATGGCGGCGCACGGCGATCAGGCCATCGCGGATCCGGGCGGGCGGCCGCCTGGCAGGTCCGGGCGCGGCTACGGCGGTAGGCCTGAAGCGCGCCAGCACCCACAGGGTCGGCAGGTAGGACAGCGCGTTGAAGCCGAAGCACGGCGCGCCGTCGTCCTGGTCCGGCAGGAGCGGGAGCGCGCGGCCGGGATAGTCAGCGGGTCCGTAGCGCCGCGGTGATGAGCGGGGTCAGCGCGCGGAAGGCACGGCCGCGGTGGCTGATCGCGTCCTTGGCCTCCGGCGTCATCTCCGCGGTGGTCTGCTCGAAGCCGTCCGGCACGAAGATCGGGTCGTAGCCGAAGCCGCCGTCGCCGCGGGGGCGGCGGATCAGCCGGCCCTCGACCTGGCCGGTCACCACCCACTCGCGCAGTGGCTGGTCACCGCCGGAGCCAGGCACGACCAGGGCGGCGGCGCAGACGAACTGCGCGCCGAGGCGGTCGTCGGGCACGTCGGCGACCTGCGCCAGGACCAGGTCCAGGTTGGCCTGGTCGTCGCCGTGCCCGCCCGCCCAGCGGGCGGACAGCACGCCAGGCATGCCGTTCAGCGCGTCCACGCAGAGCCCCGAGTCGTCAGCGGCGGCGGGCAGGTGCGTGTAGGCCGCGATCGCGCGCGCCTTCAGCAGCGCGTTCGCCTCGAACGTGGCCCCGGTCTCCGGCACCTCAGGCGCGCCGGGAAACGAGTCGAGCCCGGCCAGCTCGACCTGCGGGCCGCCGGCCGCCGCGGCGCTCAGGATCCGGGCCAGCTCCCGCAGCTTGGCGGCATTCCTGGTCGCCAGAACGAGGGTGTCATCGGCCACGGCAGGCTCCGGGGGTGCGGGGGCGGGAACCACGGCCCGTTCGGAAATTAGGAAAGGGCCTCATGCTGCAGCCTGGTCAGGTCACCGCAACCCGCTACGGCGAGATCGAGCAGCTGCCCGAGCAGCTCGCGGCTGAACGGTTCCTGCTCGGCCGTGCCCTGGATCTCCACGAAGTCGCCGGCCGCGGTGCACACGACGTTCATGTCGGTCTGCGCGGCCACATCTTCCTCGTAGCACAGGTCCAGCCGGGGCTCGCCGTCCACGATGCCGACGCTGACCGCGGACACCGAGGTGAGCAGCGGGTCGCCCTTGGTCCGCTTGCGGCCCTTGAGCCAGGCCACCGCCTCGGCCAGCGCGACGTACCCGCCGGTGACCGCGGCGGTCCGGGTGCCGCCGTCAGCCTGCAGCACGTCGCAGTCGATGACGATGGTGTTCTCGCCCAGCGCCTTGTAGTCCACGCAGGCCCGCAGCGAACGGCCGACCAGCCGGGATATCTCCTGGGTCCGGCCGCCGAGCCGGCCCTTGACCGACTCGCGGTCGTTGCGGGAGTTCGTCGCCCGGGGCAGCATCGCGTACTCGGCGGTGACCCAGCCCAGGCCGCTGCCGCGCCGCCAGCGCGGCACGTCCTCAGTGACACTCGCGGCGCACAGCACCCGGGTGCGGCCGAATTCCACCAGCACCGACCCCTCGGCGTGGTCCAGCCAGCCCCGGGTGAGTTTGACCGGGCGTAGTTCGGTGACGGAACGGCCGTCGGGTCGTGACATGACGCCCAGCCTAGCGGCCAGTGGGGGGCAGCGCGCCGGGTGCCGGGGTCGATGGCCCGAGGACCAGACCGGAGGTGGCCAGCGAGAGCGGGCCCCGGTAAACCTGCGACGCCTCTTCCCTGGACCGCTCTCGGTCGTTCCAGGGCACCAGGTGGGTGAGCACCAGCTCACCGACGCCGGCCCGGGTCGCGTGCTCGGCCGCCTGCCGCGCGGTCAGGTGCAGGTCAGGGCGCAGGCCCGGCCCGTCGAGGAACGACGCCTCGCATAGGAGCAGGTCCGCGCCTTCGGCCAGCCGGACCAGCGCGTCGGACTCCCCCGTGTCGGCCGAGTAAGCCAGCCGCCAGCCGTCCTGCTCCACCCGGAAACCGAACGTCTCCACCGGGTGGTTCATGCGATCAGTGGTGATGCGGAACGGCCCGATCTCGGTCGTGGCGACCTCGAGGTCACCGAAGGTGAACCGGGCCTGCACGGCCGGCAGGTCCTCCCCGCCGAAACCGGCGACGCGCGCCCCGGTCCCGGCCGGGCCGTACACCGGGATGGGCGGCCGGGGGCCTTCCGCGTTGTACTGCCGCACCACCCAGTAGGAACTCAGGTCAACGCAGTGGTCGACGTGCAGGTGGCTCAGGCAGATCGCGTCGACGCTGAACAGCTCCGCGTAGCGCTGCAGCACGCCGAGCGCGCCGTTGCCCAGGTCGATGACCAGGCGAAAGCCTTCGGCCTCCAGCAGGTAGCAGGACGCCGGGCTGTCCGGCCCGGGAAAGCTCCCGGCGCATCCGATCACCGTCACGCGCATGGCTGCCATTATGGCCTTGGTTCGCGCTTGCGACTCGGCGAGCTGAGTCTTAACCGTTCACGCGACGCCAATCTGCGCTCTATTCGCTCCTATATACGACCCTCTCCAGATTACCGGGGAGGATTCGGGCCTATGGGAGCATTTGGTGTACTATAGTGCACAAACGGCTCCCTCAAGCCTCAATACTCCCCGATAATTCGGCGCCTTGCGCACCATAGCGCGCTCATGCCTCACGGGTCGCACGGGTCGCACGCGGGACCACCCCAGAACGGGGCAACGCCGGCATGAAGATGGCCTTGGCTGTCCGGGGGTAGCGCTCAGGCCCAGAGCTGGCCTTCTAGGAGGGCTTCGGCTTCTTCCACGGTGCCGGAGTATGCGCCAGTGGACAGGTACTTCCAGCCGCCGTCGGCGACCAGGACCACGATGTCGGCGCGCTCGCCGTCGGTGACGGCCTTGGCGGCCATGCCGAGGCCCGCGTGCAGGGCGGCGCCCGAGGAGATGCCCGCGAAGATGCCCTCGGAATCGATGAACTCCCTGGTCCGGCGCAGGGCGTCGGCCGAGGACACGGAGAACCTGGTGGTCAGCACGGACTCGTCGTAGAGCTCGGGGACGAAACCCTCGTCCACGTTGCGCAGGCCGTATACGAGCTCGCCGTAGCGCGGCTC
>PMOU01000230.1:6810-17088 GCA_003161205.1 Actinomycetota bacterium
TTGGCCACCCGGACCGCCTCGTTCGATCCGCCCGCGGCCGGGGAGGCGATGATCTGCGCGCCGTACATCGCCAGCAGCAGGCGGCGCTCCTCGCTGGTGTTCTCCGGCATCACCACGATCAGCCGGTAACCGCGNNAGCTCCCTGGTCCGGCGCAGGGCGTCCACCGACGAGACCGAGAACCTGGTGGTCAGGACGGACTCGTCGTACAGTTCGGGGACGAAACCCTCGTCCACGTTGCGCAGGCCGTACACGAGCTCGCCGTAGCGCGGCTCGGCGGCGACGATCTTGATGTCCGGCTTGTGCTCGCGCAGGTAGCGGCCCACGCCCATCAGCGTGCCGGTGGTGCCCAGGCCCGCCACGAAGTGCGTGATCTCGGGCAGGTCCGCC
Organism: Actinomycetota bacterium; assembly: GCA_003161205.1. The sequence continues at coordinate 7,199 of PMOU01000230.1, forward strand.
AGGATCTCCGGACCGGTCCCCTCGTAGTGCGCGCGGACGTTGGCCTCGTTGCCGTACTGATAGAGCATCACCCAGTCGGGGTGCTCGGCGGCGATCTCCTTGGCCACCCGGACCGCCTCGTTNNGAGATGCCGGTATTGCCCGAGGTGGGCTCCAGGATCGTCGAGCCCGGGTGCAGCAGCCCGTCCTTTTCCGCCTGGGCGATCATGAAGAACGCCGCGCGGTCCTTGACCGAACCGGTCGGGTTCCGGTCCTCGAGCTTGGCCCACAGCCGCACCTCGGCCGACGGCGACAGGCGGGGCAGGCCGACCAGGGGCGTATGGCCGAGGGAGTCGAGCAGATTCTCGTAGCGCATAAACCCAGGTCCGTTCGGATAAAAAAAGTCCTTCGCCCGCGGGGGCGGGGACTAGCGGGCGCCGCCGGCCACCGCGGGAAGGACGGTGACGGTGTCGCCGTCCTTGACCGGGGTCTGCAGGCCGGCCAGGAAGCGGACATCCTCATCGTTCAGGTACACGTTGACAAAGCGGCGCAGGCCGGCGTCGTCGACCAGGCGCGCGCGCAGGCCGCCGTGCCGTTCCTCCAGGTCGGAGAACAGTTCGGCGAGCGTGGACCCGGTCCCCTCGACTTGCTTGGCGCCGTCGGTGTACGTACGCAGGATCGTCGGGATGCGAACCTCGATGGCCATGAGCAGCGCTCCACTGGTAGCTAGTGAGTCCTTGGCGTCCAACCTGCCTGCAGGCCGAATCATTCCACCACGGTGACCGGTTCCTCGCTGACCACGCCGTCGATGATCCGGTAGGAGCGGAATTCGGTCGCGTCCTGGTCCCGGGTCGAGACCAGCACGTAGTGCGCTCCCGGCTCGCTGGCGTAGGAGATGTCGGTCCGGGACGGATACGCCTGGGTGGCGGTATGGGAATGGTAGATGACGATGGGTTCCTCGTCATTGTCTTCCAGCTGCCGCCAGAGGTGGAACAGCTCCATCGAGTCGAACTCGTAGAAGGTCGGCGACCTGGCGGCGTTGGTCATCGCGATGAACCGTTCCGGGCGGTCGCTCCCGGCCGGTCCGGCGAGCACGCCGCAGGCCTCGTCCGGGTGGTCTCGGCGGGCGTGAGCCACGATCGCGTCGTGCAGCTCGCGCGGAATGGTCAGCATGATGGTTGAGACTAGTGCAGGGCCTGGACCAGGGATTCCTGGACCGCGCCGAGCCAGGCGTAGACCTCGTACGCGGTCCACTGCGGGTCATCCGGCTTCAGCCTGGCCCACTGATCCTCGAACTCCTCGGTGACGCCGAGCCGGACTCCGAGGGCGAGCCGGACGTCGTTCAGCGCCTTGAGCCAGGACAGGGCCTGGTCGTGGGTGAGCTGGATGCGGCCGCCCGTCTCGGGCAGCGTGTCCAGCATCTGCTGGGCGACCTCGTGCTTGGCGCTGCGCAGCGCGGGCTCGGTGTACCTGCGGAACTCCCCGGCCGCCTCCGGGTCGTCGGAGTACGCGTCGGGCAGCAGCCGGGCCAGCACCGGATCCTGCGGCGGGTGCGCGGCGCCCGGCTCGTGCAGCATCGCCTCCAGGGCGGCCAGGTCGTCCGGCAGGTCGCGGCCGGTTTCACGGTCAGCGGGGTCGCCTCCGCGTTCGGTCTCGCGGCCGGCGGAGTCGGGGTCGACCAGCGCCATGATCTGGCCGACGAGGTTGCGCAGCAGCGTCGCCTCGGCCGCGGCGAGGAAGGCGCGCGCGCCGCCGCCGCGGACCGACCGGAAGGGTTCCATTGACGACAGTGTGCCTTAAGGGATCTGGTGCTCAGGGATCGGGCGCTGGCTGAGTGTTTTGACGGCTGGGTGTCCGGGCGGCTAGGTGTCCTGGCGGACGGTGGCCCACAGGCCGTAGCCGTGCAGGATCTCGACGTTGTGCTCCATTGCTTCCCGGGCGCCGGCCGCGACGACCGCCTTGCCCTTATGGTGCACGTCGAGCATCAGCTTGGTCGCCTTCTTCTTGGGGTAGCCGAAGACATGCTGGAAGACGTACGTGACGTACGACATCAGGTTAACGGGGTCGTTCCAGACGATCGTGACCCATGGCTTGTCCTCTACCGGCTTTTCGGCGGATCGTGGAACTTCCACCTCAGCGGGCGCCGCGCTCACTCCTACCCACCTCCTACTCCGTAGTCTTCCACCTGTGACCAATCTCGTGAACCACCAGCCTCCGCTCAATGACTCGCGCGGAACGGCCCCGCTTGAGGCGGCCTCGCAGGAGACGGCCCGGGCGGGGACGGCGCTGCTGACCGACCACTACGAGCTGACCATGCTGCAGGCATCGCTGCGTAGCGGCGCGGCCAGCCGCCGGGCCATCTTCGAGGTGTTCGCCCGGCACTTGCCGCACGGCCGCAGGTACGGCGTCGTGGCAGGCACCGGGCGGCTGCTCGACGCTCTCGAGCGGTTCCATTTCGGCCCGGCCGACTTGGAGTTCCTCGGCGGCGCGGGCATCGTGGACGCCCCGACACTGGCTTTCCTTGAATCGTACCGTTTTACCGGCAACATCTGGGGCTACCGCGAAGGTGATTGTTACTTTCCCGGCTCGCCGATCCTCGTCGTGCAAGGCACGTTCGCCGAGGCCGTGCTGCTGGAAACCGTGGCCCTGTCGATCCTGAACCACGACTGCGCGATCGCGTCGGCCGCATCCCGGATGGTCACGGCGGCCGGCGGCCGGCCGCTGATCGAAATGGGCTCACGGCGGACCCACGAGCGGGCCGCGGTCGCCAGCGCGCGGGCCGCCTACATCACCGGCTTCGCGTCCACCTCGAACCTGCGGGCGGCCTTCGAATACGGCGTGCCGAGCGCCGGGACCAGCGCGCACGCGTTCACGCTGGTCCACGACAGCGAGCGGCGCGCCTTCGAAGCCCAGATTGAGGCCCTCGGCCAGGGCACCACGCTGCTGGTCGACACCTACGCCGACGTGACCCGCGCGGTGCGGACCGCCGTGGAGGTGGCCGGCCCTGACCTGGGCGCGGTCCGGATCGACAGCGGCGACCTGCCGGTGGTGGCCCGGCAGGTCCGCGCGCTGCTCGACGAGCTCGGCGCGGTTAACACCAGGATCGTGCTGACCGGCGACCTGGACGAGTACTCGATCGCCGCGCTGGGGGCGATGCCGGTGAACGGGTACGGAGTCGGCACCTCACTGGTCACCGGGTCGGGCGCGCCGACGGCGGCGCTGGTGTACAAGCTGGTGGCCCGGGCTTCGGGTGACGGGGACGACGGCGAGCTGCAGCCGGTGGCCAAACGCTCGGTGGGCAAGCCGGGGCGGGGCGGGCGCAAGTGGGCGGTGCGGCACCGCGACGAGCACGGCACCGCGCTGAGTGAACGGGTCACCCTGCATCCGCCGCAGGCCGGGCCGCTGGACCGGGAACTGCTGGTGCCGCTGGTGGTTTCCGGCGAGATCGTGGGGCGTGAGCATGTCTCGGCGGCGCGGGCGCGGCACCGGGAGGCGCTGGCCGAGCTGCCGCCGTACGCGCTGCAGCTGTCCCGCGGCTACCCCGCCATCCCCACCGTCTTCGAGCCCAACGGGGACGAAGCGTAGCAGCGAGTAGCACGCTACGGGACCCTCGCAGGGAGCTGACGGGCCTTCGGGGACCGCAGGATACGGTGGGGTCTATGCGGGCATTGATCATCGTTGACGTGCAGAACGACTTCTGCGAGGGCGGTTCGCTGGCCGTGACCGGCGGGGCCGCGGTGGCGCACGCGATCGGCGATCATCTGGACGGCGACCACGGCTACGCGCACGTGGTGGCGACCAAGGATTTCCACATCGACCCGGGCGCCCACTTCTCCGATCACCCGGACTACGCGGCCTCCTGGCCGCCGCACTGCGTGGCCGGGACAACCGGGTCCGACTTTCATCCGGAGCTGGACACCAGCGCGGTCGAGGCGGTCTTTCGCAAGGGCGCGCACGCGGCGGCGTACAGCGGATTCGAGGGCGCTGACGAGGCGGGCACACCGCTGGCCGACTGGCTGCGGGAGCGCGGCGTGGACGAGGTCGACGTCGTCGGCATCGCCACCGACTACTGCGTGCACGCGACCGCTGCGGACGCGGCCCGGACCGGTTTCGCCACCCGGGTCCTGCTCGACCTCACCGCGGGCGTCGCCCCGGACTCCACCGCCAAGGCCATCGCGGACCTGCGCGCGGCCAACGTGGAGCTCACCGGCACCGTCCTCGGCGGCTAGCCGGGATCATGCTGCCCGGCCCCGCGCGGGTCCCGGCGGGTGGCAGACTGGCCGGCATGGCCGGATTGGATCCGAAGGCGTACTTTCACCTTTACCTGCAGGAGGCCCGGGAGGCCCTGCTGTGGAAGCTGGACGGGCTCGGCGAGTACGACATCCGTCGCCCGCTGGTGCCGACCGGCACCAATCTGCTCGGGCTGGTCAAGCACGTGGCGGGCGGCGAGCTTGGGTACTTTGGGGACACGTTCGGCCGGCCGCACGGCGAGCGGTGGCCGGCGTTCGATCCCGATCAGCCCAACGCGGACATGTGGGCGACCGCCGACGAGTCGCGTGAGGAGATCGTCGGGCTGTACCGCCGGGCGTGGGCGCACTCGGACGCCACCATCGACGCCCTGCCGCTGGACGCCATCGGGCACGTGCCGTGGTGGCCGGCCGGGCAGAACGAGGTGACGCTGCACCACATCGTGGTCCGCGTGACCGCCGATACCCACCGGCACGCCGGCCAGGCGGACATCGTCCGGGAACTCATCGACGGTGCCGTCGGGATGCAGGACGGCAACGACAACCTGCCGCCGGGCGACCGGGCCTGGTGGGAAAGCTACCGAGCCCAGGTAGAGCGCGCCGCCCAGCAGGCCGGCCGCAGCTGACCGGAGCCGTCACACGCGGCGGCCGTCAATGATCGTGGACCGCTATGAGCGTGGGAGCACGGTTAGATGTCCACGATAAGGACGGCGCAGCTTTTCTAGCGGCCGGAGATGGCCCAGCGGCGGATCATGTCGATGCGGGCGCGGATCTGGTCGGCGGTGGCCTGCGGGAGCTGGGGGCCACCGCAGGTGCGGCGCAGTTCGGCATGGATGACGCCGTGCGGTTGGCTGGTGCGGTGACTCCACGCGCCGACCAGGCCGTTGAGTTCCTTGCGCAGCGCCGCGAGCGCCTGGCGGCTTACCACAGGGGCATCCGGGTCCGCTGAGGCTGCAGAGGTGAAGGAGGCTGCAGAGGCGGCCGGGGACGTGGGGGTGGTCGGGGACATGGGGGCGGTCAGGGTGGCTGGTGTGCTCAGGGCTGGGGCGGCGGCGGACCTGGCGTCGCGGGAGCGGGCGGTGAGCTGGGAGTCCTGGCGNNAGCAGGGTCCGGACCTGGTCGGGTTCCAGCAGGCCGGGCAGGCCCAGGAAGTCCTCTTCCTCCGGGGAGCCGGCCGCGGTCGCGGTGCCGAACTCGCCGCCGTCGTAGAGCACGCGGTCGAAATGGGCGGAGGCGTTGAGCGCCTGGAAGGAGGGCTCGTCGAGGCCGTCGGGGGTGTCACGCTGGCGCAGCGCCTCGGCGAGCTCGGTCTCCTCGGGGGCGTCGGAGTTGCGGTGGCGCAGGATGTGGTCCCGTTCGGCCTCGAGTTCGGCGGCATAGGACAGGAGCACGGGCACCGACGGGAGGAACACCGACGCCGTCTCCCCCCGGCGCCGGACCCGGACGAACCGGCCAACCGCCTGGGCGAAGTACAGCGCCGTGGACACGCTGGTGGCGTAGACGCCGACGGCCAGGCGCGGGATGTCCACTCCCTCTGACACCATCCGCACCGCGACCATCCAGCGTTCATCGGAGGTGGCGAACGCGGAGATCTTCTTGGTCGCGGCCGGATCGTCGGACAGCACCACGACGGGACGCTTGCCGGTCTTGCCGCGCAGCAGCGCGGCGTAGGCCCGCGCGTCCTCGTGGTCGCCGGCGATGACCAGGCCGGCNNGTCCGCCAGGCATGCGCGATCTGGTCCTTGGTCATCGGCGTGCCGAGGGTCGCCGTGATCTCGTCCCCGGCCCGGGTGCGCCAGCGCATCTCGCCCGAGTAGGCCAGGAAAATCACCGGCCGCACCACGCTGTCCTCCAGCGCGGGCCCGTAGCCGTAGACGTAATCCGAGGAACTGCGCTTGCCGCCGCCCGGCTCATCGACATAGGTGACGAACGGAATCGGGTTGGCGTCGGTGCGGAACGGCGTCCCGGTCAGCCCCAGCCTGCGCCGCGCCGGGTCGAACGCCTCCTTGACCGCATCGCCCCAGGACAGCGCGTCGCCCGCGTGGTGGATCTCGTCGAAGATCACCAGCATGCGCCGGTTCTCGGTGCGCTGCCTGTGCAGCGCGGGGTGCGCGGCGACCTGCGCGTAGGTGACGGCGACGCCGGCGAAATCGGCGCCGGCCCGGCCCTGGCCGTTCCGGTAGGCCGAATCGATGGCGATGCCGAACCGCAGCGCCGCCTGCGCCCACTGATGCTTGAGGTGCTCCGTGGGGGTCACGATCGTCAGCGCGGCGATCTCGCGCCGCGCGAGCAGTTCGGCCGCGACCGTGAGCGCATACGTGGTCTTGCCCGCTCCCGGCGTGGCGACCAGCAGGAAGTCGCGCTGGGACCGCTTGAAGTACTCGTGATAGGCATCCTTCTGCCAGCCACGAAGACCCAGCAGAAGATCATCCCGAACGGGCACGTGATGCAGCTCGTCAGCACCTGCGTCGGATCGAGGGGTGTCGCTCATGGGGTGAAGGAGGCTCTCGGGCCGGAGGTTTGCTCGGGGCGGGAGGTGCTCACGAGGCCGAGATGCTACCGGGGCAGGCCGGCCGGTGCCCGGCCAACACGCCGAGCATGAGCCGACCTGGGCCGCGGGTCAGTCGTCGCCTTCGCCGGAGGGCAGGTGCTCGTAGATCTCTTTGCAGGTGGGACAGACCGGATAGCGCTTGGGGTCCCGGCTGGGCACCCAGACTTTGCCGCAGAGCGCGGTCACGGGCGTGCCGGTCACCATGCTGTCGACGATCTTGCTCTTGTCGACGTAGTGGGCGAACCGCTCATGGTCGCCGTCGCCGTGCGAGGTGTCGGGACGGACGTCCTCGTGGATGCGCGTTTCCTGCTCCGGCAGGACCTCAGTACCACTCACGAAGGGTGAGTCTACGTGCTCTGGACACCACGTGCCCGCGACTGCTAATTCAGGCCGGGATCATCGGGATAGGTGGCGACATAGGCGAGTTCGCCCCCCTGACGGCGCAGCACCGCGGGCCACAGCTGTCCCGGCTCGGCGCTGAACGCGTCGGACGGCTCGGCGGGCACGACGTACCAGGCCCCCTCGTCGATTTCGGCCTGGAGCTGGCCGGCGCTCCAGCCGGCGTAGCCCGCGTACACCCGGAGCGAGACGATCGCGGCGGCGAGCAGTCCCGGCGGGGCGTCGAGATCGACGAGCCCGAGCCTGGCCATGGCGGGCGCGCCGTCCAGCGGATGCCAGCCGATCGGCTCGCCGGTCCCCGGCACGTGCGCGAGGGCTAGCGCGCTGGTCGGCGCGACCGGGCCGCCGTTGAACACGACCGGCGGGTCGGTGGCCAGTTCCGTCCACGGCTCGAGCACCTGGCCGACCGGGACCTTCGTCGGCCGGTTCAGCACGACGCCGAGTGTGCCCTGGTCAGACTCGTGTTCCACGATGAGGACGACGCTCCGGCGGAAGTTGGGGTCGCCGAGCACCGGAGTGGCGACGAGCAGGCGGCCCGCCTGGGCTTCCGATGGCATTTCGTCCATATCCCTATCATCGGTCAGGATTCTGGGTCGCGGCATCCGCAACGGCGACGGCGACAGAGGAGGTCACGTCCGGGTGGAAAACCGACGGGATGATGTAATGCGGCCCGATCTCATCCGGTGACACCACGTCCGCGAGNNACCGGCTCTGCGCATCCAGCAGCCCGCGGAACACCCCGGGGAAGGCCAGCACGTTGTTGATCTGGTTGGGGTAGTCGCTGCGGCCGGTCGCCACCACCGCGGCGTACTCCATGGCCGCGTCCGGGTCCACCTCGGGATCGGGATTGGCGAGCGCGAACACGACGGCGTTCTCCGCCATGGCCGCGATGTCATCGCCGGACAGGATCCCCGGCGCCGACAGCCCGATGAACACGTCGGCGCCTCGCACGGCCCCGGCCAGGTCGCCCGCGTAGCCGTCGCGGTTGGTGTTCTCCGCGATCCAGCGCAGGCTCGGATCCAGGCCCGTCCGGCCCGGGTGCACCGCCCCCTTGTCGTCGCAGACCACGACAAGCTCCGCGCTGGCCCCCGCGCCGAGCAGCAGCTTGAGCACGGCGGTGCCCGCGGCGCCCGCGCCCGCCATGGCGATGCGCACCTGGGGCAGCTTCTTGCCCACCACCCGCAGGGCGTTCGTCAGCGCGGCCAGCACCACNNGTGCCGTGCTGGTCGTCGTGGAAGACCGGGATGTCGAGCAGCCCGCGGAGCCTGCGCTCCACCTCGAAACACCGGGGCGCGCTGATGTCCTCCAGGTTGATGCCGCCGAACCCGGGCGCGATGAGCTGCACCGTCCGGACGATCTCATCGGTGTCCTGGCTGTCCAGGCAGATCGGCCAGGCGTCGATGTCGGCGAACCGCTTGAACAGGGCGGCCTTGCCCTCCATGACCGGCATGGCCGCGTAAGGCCCCAGGTTGCCCAGGCCGAGCACGGCGGAGCCGTCGGTGACCACGGCGACCGAGTTCCGCTTGATCGTGAGCCGCCGGGCATCCTCCGGGTTAGCCGCGATGGCCAGCGCGACGCGTCCCACCCCGGGGGTGTACGCCATGGACAGGTCGTCCCGGTTGCGCAGCGGCACCTTCGAGCGCATCTCGATCTTGCCGCCGAGGTGCAGCAGGAACGTGCGGTCGCTGACCTTGTGGACCATCACGCCGGAGATGCCGGCCAGCGCGGCCACGATCGCCTCCGCGTGCTCGGTGCCGGAGGCGGCGCAGGTGACGTCCACCCGCAGCCGCTCGTTGCCGCCGGCGGTCACGTCCAGCGCGGTCACCACGCCGCCGACCTGCTCCACCGCCCGGGTGATCTCGCTGACCGCGCGCCCGCGGGAGGCCACCTCGAGCCGCACGGTAATCGAATAGGAGACACTGGGCGCCATTGCCACGTCGTTCCCGCCTTTCCGCTGCACTCCAGCCTACGGCTCACACAGCGTAGGCTGAAAAGGTGAGCACGGAACCGGTCTTCGGCGGCGCGGCTGATGACGGAAGCGGCCCGAAACTGGCCCTCGCCGTCGACGCGGCGGACTCCGCCGGCCCCGCGATCGACGCGACCAGGCTGCGGGTCGCCCTGGCCCGGCTGTCCCGGCGGCTGCGCCGTCACGAGCTGGCCGGCCTGACGCCCACGCAGCTGGCCGCGCTGGCCACCGTNNGACAGCGGCTACGTGGGCCGGCACGCCGACCCGAGCGACGCGCGCGCGAGCACCCTGGCCATCACGCCGCACGGGCAGGAGGCGCTGGAGCGGATCCGCACCGAGAGCACCCTGGCGCTGGCCGCGAGCATGCAGGTGCTCACGCCCGCGCAGCGTGCCGCGCTCGCCGACGCCCTGCCGGTGCTCGAGCAGCTGGCCGAGGTTCAGGGGCCGGGAGTTCCGGGTTCTGGTCCGGCCGGGACGCGGGATGGGTTACGGACGGTGTTACCCGTGCCCGTTCGGCACAAAAGGATTTTAAGATCGGTCGGACAGGCGGCGGGCCAGCTCGTCACGCTGCCGGGTGACCTCCGCCAGCTGGTGCTCGAGTTCGATGATGCGGCGGATCGCCTGCAGCGTGATGCCTTCGTCGGCCATCGAGACGACCTGCTGGATGACGCGGATCTCGAAGCGGGTGTAGCGGCGCTGGCCGCCGGGTGAGCGGCGCGGCGAGACCACCCGCAGCTCGTCGACGCGACG
>PMOU01000169.1 GCA_003161205.1 Actinomycetota bacterium
GCTGCACGCGCTGTTCCAGGCTTTCGTTCAGGGCCTGGATCTCCGCGGCGCGCCGCAGCGACTCGCGTTCGGCGTCTTTGCGGGCCGTGATGTCCCGGTTGATCTCCATGACACCCACCAGGGATCCGCCGGGCCCGCGCCGTGCCGCCCAGCGGCTCTCGACGATGATGGACCGCCCGTCGGCGCATCGGTGGGTAAGCTCACCGTCCCAGCGGCCATCGCGAATCACAGCGGCTTTGATGTCGGCCATCGGCTCGGGAAACTGCGTGCAGAGCAAATCGTGGGAAACCTGACCGATCGCTTCGGCCCTGGTGAAGCCGTAGGTGTGCTCGGCTCCCGCATTCCAGTAGGTGATGTGACCGTCCGGGTGACAGACAATGATCGCGTCGTAGGCCAGCTCGAGCAGTGCGGCCTGGCCGGCGATGGTCTTCTCCTCAGCGTTGCGTTCGGACATGTCGGCAGTGGAGGGGGTGGCCGGAGCCGGGGGCTGGCCCTCTTTGCGTTGGATCAGCATGGCTCTCCGCTCCGCGCCAAGCCTTTGACGGCAAGGGTTCTACGCGTGGCGGAGTATCCACCACGCACAAGCCGCATAACCGGCCCAAGCGGGCTGGCTTGCGCGAACCACCATGACATGCTGGCCAGCCTGCGCCAGGCCTTGGCCACTTCCCCGCGAACGCTTCGGATACGTCGAGCGATACAGCACGTGAAACAATCTCGTAAGCCCCGATGATAGCACGTTCGGTAATTAATAAGTTACTTATAGTAATTGCAGGTGGCGGTGCATTCTTCGGCGCGCGGCGTGATGGCAGAGTCGGCACAACCGGGGGTGCATCGCCTTACCGGCACGCCGTTATAACTTTCAGTAACTGATACGATTCTTATTGTGACGAACGTCAGCCAGTTCCCCGACGGAAAGTTCGTCGCGCTGGTCGAGGCCGCTCCGGACGCGATGGTGTGCGTGCTGGCCAGTGGCCGGATCGCGCTGGTCAACGCGCAGGTGGAACGGCTGTTCGGCTACCGGCGCGAGGAGCTGATCGGCCAGCCGGTCGAGGTCCTGGTCCCGGACGCGTTCCGCGCCGTGCATCGCAGGCTCCGGACCGGATACGTCGCCGACCCGCAGACCCGCCCGATGGCGGCCGGGGTTGAGCTGGCCGGGCTCCGCCGGGACGGCACCACCTTCCCCGCGGAAATCTCCCTGTCCGCGGTCGACGCCGGCGAGGGGATCCTGGTCATGGCGGCGATCCGGGACGTGACCGAGCGGCGGCGGGCGGCCGGGCCGGCGGCCCAGCAGGCGTGGATCATCCAGTCCTCACATGACGCGGTGATCGGCAAGACCCTCGAGCACGTGATCACGAGCTGGAACCCGGGCGCGGAACGGCTGTACGGGTACACGGCGGAGGAGATGATCGGCCGGCCCATCGAGGGCCTCATCCTGGCGGAGGACCGCCAGCAGGAAATCGAGGTGCTGGCCGCCGTCGCACGGGGGGAGCGGGTAGACCGGTACCAGGTCCGGCACAAGCGCAAGGACGGCACGACGGTGGACGTGTCGCTGAGCATGTCACCCATCGCCGACCGGGACGGGGTGATCGTCGGGGCGGCGTCCGTGGCCCGCGCGGTGACCGAGGGGCAGCGCGCTGACGCCCGGGTCCGCGGACTGCTGGAGGCGGGCCCGGACGCGATGCTGTGCGTCCGGGCCGACGGCCGGATCGCGCTGGTCAACGCGGAGGCGGAACGACTGTTCGGCTACGAGCGGGATGAGCTTGTCGGTCAGCAGGTGGAGATGCTGGTCCCGGATGCGGTGCGGGATGCCCATCCTGGTCACCGGGCCGGGTGCACGGCCGATCCCCGGCTCCGGCCGATGGGCGCGGGGCGGCAACTGGCCGGGCGCCGCCGCGACGCCTCCACCTTCCCCGCCGACATCTCCCTGTCCGCCATCGACACTGACGAAGGCCTCTTCATCACGGTCATCGTCCGGGACGTGACCGAACGCCAGCAGGTCAAGAACCTGGAGCGGTCCAACCGGGACATGGAGGCGTTCACGTATTCGGTCGCCCACGACCTGCGCGCCCCGCTGCGGACCCTGAGCGGTTTCAGCGAGGCCCTGCTGGAGGACTACGGGGACGTCCTCGACGAGGACGGCCGGAACTACGCCCACCGGATCGTCGAGGCGACCGGACAGATGGCGACGCTCATCGACGACCTGCTCGAGCTGTCCCGCCTCGCCCGGGCCGAGGTGCACCTGCAGCCCGTCGATCTGGGCGCCGAGGCCGCCGCCATCACCGAGGAACTCCAGCGCCGCGGCCCGGACCGCCGCGTCCGCTTCGCCGTCCAGCGCCCGGTCCAGGCCCAGGCGGATCCGGGCCTGATCCGCACCGTCCTGCAGAACCTGCTGGAGAACGCCTGGAAGTTCACCTCCGGCCACGACGATGCCCTGATCGAGTTCGGCGCGACGCCGGCTCCGGACGCCCGCCTGCGCTGTTATGTGCGCGACAACGGCGCCGGCTTCGACCCCGCCTACAGCGACAAGCTGTTCCAGCCCTTCCAGCGGCTGCACACGACCAGGGAATTTCCCGGCACCGGCGTCGGCCTCGCCAGCGTGCGGCAGATCGTGGAACGCCACGGCGGCCGGGTCTGGGCGCAGGGCGCCGTCGGCCAGGGCGCAACCTTCTACTTCACGCTCGGTGCGGAGGAGATCACATGAAGAGCCCCCCGGTCCTGCTGGTAGAGGACAACCCCAACGACGAGGAGCTGACGCTCCGGGCCTTCAGGAAGAGCGGCTTCCTCAACGATGTCATCGTGGCGCGCGACGGCGCCGAGGCCCTCGCGTACCTGTTCCCCGCTGATGGCGACTGGGCCCGCCCGGCGCTCATCCTGCTCGACCTGAAGCTGCCCAAGGTGGACGGGCTGGAGGTGCTGCACCGCATCCAGGCCGACGAACGGACCAGGACCATCCCCGTCGTCGTCCTCACCACCTCCGCTCAGCAAGAGGACGTCGTCGCCAGCTACAGCGGCGGCGCCAATGCCTACGTCCGCAAGCCGGTCAAGTTTTCCGCCTTCGTCGAGGCGGTCACCACCATCGGCGCGTTCTGGCTGCTGCTGAGCGAGCCCATGCCGGACATCATCGCGATCCCGGCCCCGGCCGCGGAGCCCGTCACGCCCTGAACCTGGGCCGCCCGGCTAGCTGACCGGCCCGGNNCTAGCCGGCTAGCTGACCGGCTGGAAGGCATCGCCGTGGCCGGCCAGGCCGACGGCCGGCAGTGACACGCCGCGGCCGGGGCGGTCGGTGACGGTGCCTATCCGGACGGGCTCCTCGCCTGCGCGCTTCAGCGCGTCGAGAGCGGCCTGCCCCTGCTCCGGGGACACCACCACGCAGAAACCGGTGCCCATGTTGAAGGTGGCGTACATGTTCGCGGGCGCGATCGCGCCCGCCTCGGCGATCAGCGCGAAGACGGGCGGCGGGGCCGGCAGCGCGTCGAGCTCGTAGGACACGTCGGCGGCCAGGCGGGCCAGGTTGAGCAGGCCGCCACCGGAGATGTGCACCAGGCCGCGCGGGACTACGCCCGCCTCCCACAGCGCATCGGCGGCCCGGACGTAGATCCGGGTCGGGGCGAGCAGCGCATCGTCGAGGCGCTGGCCGGTGCCGGGCACCTGGTCGGCCAGGGTCAGCCCGGCCGCCTCGAACAGCGCCTGGCGGGCCAGGGAGAAGCCGTTGCTGTGCAGGCCGGAGCTGGGCAGGGCCAGGATGACGTCGCCCGGCCGGACCTGCGAGCCGTCGACCGGGGTGCGCCCGGGAGGCACCGCGCCGATCGCGGTGCCGACCAGGTCGAGCATGGGCGGGCCGCCCGCGGCATCGGCCAGCATGGCGCCGATCTGGGCGATCTCGCCGCCCGGGATGGCGATCCCGGCCTCGTCGGCGCCCAGGTACAGGCCGCGGGCGACGTCGGCGAGCACGGCCTCGTCGATCCGGTCGGTGGCCATGTAGTCCAGCAGCGCGAGCGGCACGGCGCCGACGCAGATCACGTCGTTCACGTTGTTGGCCACGCAGTCGATCCCGACCGGCTCCCAGCGGTTCGCCTGCCGGGCCAGCAAGATCTTGGTGCCGACGCCGTCGGTGGTCAGCGCGAGCGGCGGGCCGGGCGGGATGTGCATCAAGGTGGCGAAATAGCCGCTGGCCAGCCCGGTGATCTGGGTCACCAGCGGAGACCTGACCTTGGTGCGAGCGAGCCACGGCCGCATCGCGCGGGCGAACACGTCCTGCTCGTGCTCCTCGTCCACGCCCGCGCGGGCGTAAGAGGACGGCGTCTGGTCGGAGTCCATGTCAGGCTGCTCACCTTCGGCGTAGGGACTGCCTATGGTAACGAGCCGGGGGCGGGGGCACGCAGCCGTGCCCGTTCGGAATAATTGATCTTTCAAATACTGTTATGCTGGCACCTAGCTGAGGAGGACCCCATGCCAGCGATCACCGTAGACGACATCCTCGTCCTGCCGCGGGTGCCAGCACCCGACGTCACCCAGATCGAGCGGAAGGTCACCTCGGTCACCACCGCGCCCAGCGCCTACGAGGGTGAGGGATTCCCGGTGCGGCGCGCGTTCGCCGGGGTGGACCTGGCGCGGCTCGACCCGTTCATCCTCATGGACCAGATGGGCGAGGTCGACTACGGACCCGGTGAGCCCAAGGGCACGCCGTGGCATCCGCACCGCGGGTTCGAGACCGTCACCTACATCATCGACGGCACCTTCCGGCACCGGGACTCCAACGGCGGCGGCGGGCNNACACCCAGTGGATGACGGCGGGCTCGGGCCTGCTGCACATCGAGGCGCCGCCGGAGGAACTCGTGGTCAGCGGCGGGCTGTTCCACGGATTCCAGCTGTGGGTGAACCTGCCGGCCCGGATGAAGATGACCGATCCGCGGTATCAGGACATCCGGGCGGGCCAGGTCGCGCTGCTCTCCTCCGCGGACGGCGGGGGGCTGCTGCGGGTGATCGCAGGGTCGTTCGGCGGTCATGACGGGCCGGGTATTACGCACACGCCGATCGCCCTGGTGCACGCCACCGTGTCGGCCGGCGCGCAGGTGCGGCTGCCGTGGCAGGCGGACTTCAACGCGCTGGGGTACGTGCTTAGTGGTCAGGGCTTCGTGGGCGCAGATAGACGCCCGGTGCGGATGGGGCAGCTGGCGGTGTTCGGGGCGGGACAGGCGCTGACGTTCGCGGCGGGCCCGCAGCGGAACCTGGACATCCTGCTCCTCGGCGGGCAGCCGATCCGGGAGCCGGTCGCCGCGTACGGGCCGTTCGTCATGAACACCCGCGCCGAGCTGCAGCAGGCCTTCGAGGACTACCAGGCCGGGCGCCTCGGGTCGATCCCGGCCGAGCCGCATCCGGGGCACGACGTCCTTTAGGTTTTGTAGCTGCGCATGTCCTTAGTTGCGCAGGTCCTTTAGTTGCGCAGCAGCTTGAGGGCGAGGGCGGGGCACGCGGCCACCGCGCGGCGGGCCTCGCGGTCCAGCTGGGGCGGCACCGGGCGCGGGTCCACGATGGGGTAGCCCCACTCATCGAGGGAGACGAGCTCGGGCAGCAGCTCGGCGCAGACGCCGTGCCCGGAGCAGTTGATCGGGTTCACCTTCAGGGTTTCCGGCATGTCAGATCCAGTCGGCTTCGCTGGTCGGGGCGCTGTCCGGCAGCGGCAGGAACGGCTTGCGGTTCGTGGCCGAGCAGTGGCCCTGCTGGTGCCAGCCGATCTCCGGCGCGAACACGGTCAGTGCGCTGCGGACGAACCGCATCGTGCCGTCGGGGTGGTTGCACGCCCCGCGGCCCTCGACCAGGCCGGCCCAGCGCTCGATGTCGGCGCGCGTCTGGCTGCGGTGCCCCGGTCCGGCCAGCTCGGCCAGGCCCGCGGCGATCCGCGGCAGGCCGTTCAGGCACGGGCCGCACTGGCCGGCTGACTCGGCGGCCAGGTAGCCGACCACCCGCGCCGCCTCGGTCAGGCCGCAGCGGTCCGACGGCAGCGCGGCGAGCACGCCCGCCCCCGCGGCGGCGCCGTACTTCGTCAGCGTCGCGTTGTCCAGGGTGAGCGCGACCGCCTGCGGCACCGGCAGCCAGGTGCCGTGATAGCCGCCGACCAGCCACGCCCGCGTCTCGGGCCCGGCGCTGAGCAGGGTCGCCAGCGGCGCGCCGAGCTCGGCCTCGACCACCCGGAACCTGCCGTCGGCCCGGTACACCGTGGTGAGCATGCTGCCGGGCTCGGCGGCGGTGCCGACCGCGCGGAACCAGCGCGGGCCGTACCGGGCGATGAGCGCGAGATGGGCCAGCGTCTCGACGTTCTGCACCAGGGTGGGCGCGCCGCCCAGGCCGCGTTCGGTCACTCGCGGGGGCTGGAAGGTGGGCAGCGCGGGGCCGCCGCCGAGGCGGTTCACCAGCGCTGATTCCTGACCCGCCAGGAACCGCGGCGGCGCCTGGGTGATCGTGACCTTGACCGGGTCCAGGCCTGCGGCGGCCCGTTCGGCCAGGGCGCGCAGGATCTCCGGGGTGGCGCCGTAGTGGGTGTACAGGTGCGCCTCGGTGGCGCCGGTCGCCTCGGCGGCCAGCTGCAGCCCGTCCAGGACGAGGTTCGGGGCGGCCCGCAGCAGCACTTCGTCCTTGCGGCTGGCGGGCTCGCTCTCCCCGGCGTTGGCGACGACCACCTTCCGGCCGCGGCCGGCCGCGACGATGGCCAGCTTCCGGTACACCGGGAAGGCCGCGCCGCCGCGCCCGGTCAGGCCAGCGGCCTCGATGTCCGCGATCAAGGCGCCCGGCCGGCCGCGGTACGGCGCCGGGCCGTAACGGGCCAGGTGACGGCGGAGATCCTCCGGCGCGGCCGGCAGCAGGCGGGGCAGCCCGGCGGCGCGGCTGGCGGCCCCGCGTGGCGCCGGCTCGTTCATCGTGGTGGCGGCGGTCATCGGTTACACCGTCTCCCGGGTCCGGNNGCTTCCGGCGGCCCGGCTTCCGGAGGCGGCGTGCTGGGCGAAGACGGCGGCGACCCGGGCGGCCCTGGGCACCTGACGAGCAGCGTGTGCCAGCCGCCAGCCGGTCGCCGTCACGACGATCGCCGCACAGGCGACAGCCAGATAGAGCAGCCAGCCGTGCTGCAGGTCCCGGCTCGAGCCGATGCTGTGCGCGAACGCCACCGGCCAGCTCAGGTAGGCGAGCAGGTGGATGGCGCGCCACAGCAGCCGGTTCATCCGGCCGCGGAGCAGGCTGGTCACGATCATCGCCAGCATCAGGTCGAACGAGATCGCGCCCAGGCCGAGCCAGAACCGCTCGTAACCCGAGGCGAACGGGATGACCCCGGCGGTCACCGGGATACTGACGTAGGTGTCGAGCACCGCGGTCAGCACGTGCACGGCGATGAACGCCACCGAGAGCAGGGAAAGGTTCCGGTGCAGGCTCGTCACGGCGAACCTGGGCAGGCCGGGGAGCCGGCCCTGCCGGTTGACCAGGATGCCGAGCACCAGCACGGCTGTCAGCAGGAGCAGCGCGACGATGCCGGTCGCGCGGCTGGCGTACCAGAAGGCGGTGGACCCGTTCATCTCAGGCATCCCCGTCCCGTGGTGCTTCTTGGCTTCGTCATGTCATCTATCCTCGGTGACCGTCATATGCGGCGGCTCCAAGTTACTTCTGAGCCATCTCTGACTCAAGCGCGGGCTCGTCGGCCGCTGNNCGCTGCCTCATCAGGCGCTGGCTCGTCGGGCCAGCCCGCGACCGTGAACACGACCCCGGTCGCGTCGACCAGGCGGGCCGGGACGGCGAGCTTCGCGAGCCAGCCGAGAGCCGGGCGGCCGCGGATGATCGCGGCGGTGCTCGCCGCGTTGGCGTCCGCGCAGCTGTCGGCGGCGACGGAGACGGTACGCCAGACCGGTTCGGCCGGCCGGCCGGTGCGCGGGTCAAGGATGTGATGCAGCACATCGCCGCCTCGCTGCCAGCGGCGCGCGGTGGTACTCGACGTCGCCAGGCCGCCGGCGCGGATCGCGATCAGCGCGTACGGGCCGTCCGCCGGATCTTCCGGCGCCCCCGTCACGTCTTGCACCCGGACCCGCCAGCCGCCGTCCGGCGCGGGGCCCGCGACCGCGATGTCGCCGCCTAGGCTGACCAGCACGCCACAGCCGAGCCGCTGCTCGATCTGGGCGGCGGCGCGGTCCGCGGCCCAGGCTTTGGCGGTGGCTCCGAGGTCGAGCTGGATGCCTTCGGGCATGGTCAGCGACTGGCCTTCCAGGTGCACCTCACGCCAGCCCGGTACCGTCCTGGTGGTCACGATGAGAGGCGGACCGGTGCGCTGGACCTGGGCGAAATCTCGATCGTAGCCCGCGGCCGACATCGCCGCGCCTACCGTGGGGTCTACGTCGCCGTCGGTCAGCCGGGCGGCCCGCAACGCCACCGCGATGGCCTCGGCGAGCAACGGGCTGATCCGGGCCGGCCGGCCCTGGGCGGTGCGCAGCGCGCGGATTTCCGAGTCCGGGCGGAACCGGCTGCAGGCCGCGTCTACCTCGTCGAGGTCGGCCGCCAGCAGGTCCCGGGCCGCGGGCAGGCAGCGCGGATCGGTGACCACGAGCTGGACCAGGGTNNTGACCCGG
Source organism: Actinomycetota bacterium (assembly GCA_003161205.1). The sequence continues at coordinate 8,604 of PMOU01000169.1, forward strand.
CGTCCGCTGACCCGGTGTCCGCTGACCCGGTGTCCGCGGCCGGCCCCGGATCCGGGACGGAATGCGGATCCGGGGCCGACCGCAGGTCAGCGGGGCGTGCCATCATGAGCCGCCTGAGGTGGCCTGAGGGGTAGGCGAGCTTGAGGTTCCTGAAGTCGGGCTGGCTGAGCTTGCGGTCGGAGTGGAGCTCGAGCTGATCCCGCTCGAACTAGACGCGGAGGNNGTCGTTGCGGTCGGGCGGGTCTGCGCGGCGGCGGTATGCGTCGACCCCGGCAGCGCGAAGGCGACCGCGCCGGCCGCCGCCACGCTGGCTACGCTGAGCGCTGCCGTGGTCGAGCGAACCTTGGCCCGGCCACGGTCTCTGGCCTCCGTGGCCCCGCGGATCACGTCTCGGTGTGAGCTGCTCATGTATCCCATTCTGCGGTCACGTGCTAGGAACCGTCTGCACGAAGGTTCTCAGTTGACTCTGAGCTGGGCGAAGCGCTGGCCTTACCTTTTCGCAGGATACCTAGGCAATGGCGAAAACACCTGAAGACGCTGATATCCCCGCGACGGGCTAGCCGCCGTGGGCGGCCCGCCGGAGGAGCACCGCGGTGGTGACCAGCCCGAGCCCGATCGTGGCGACGCCCGACGCGAGCAGCGTGCCGCGTGCGCCCAGGGCGGCGACGATAGGGCCGCCGAACGCGGTCCCCAGCGGCGCGGCCAGGATCAGCAGCGAGCTCCGGGCTGCGATAACCTGCGCCAGCGCGCCCGGCGGGCTGGCGTCCTGCAGGACCGCCATCGACAGCGACATCCACGGACCCCAGATGACGGCGCCGGCGAAGAAGGCCGCGAGCCCGGCCCACAGCGGCGCGTGCAGCCCGAGCGGCACGATGGCCAGGCCCCAGCCGATCACGATCCCGGTCATGGTCGGCCACACCGGCCAGCGTCGCAGGAACGGCGCGGAGAGCTCACCGATCACCGCGCCCACACCGAACACCGCCCAGAACGTCCCGAGCAGCGCCGCCGACCCGTGCAGGTCGGTCGCCACGTGTACCGGCAGCGCCACCTCGATCGGCCCGTAGAGCAGATAGAACACGAACGACAGCGCCAGCAGGCCAGGCAGCACCGGGCTGGCGCGGATCACTGCCCAGGCGCCCGCCTCGGCCAGGACGGGCTCGCCGCCTTCGGCCGCAGCCTGTCCGGGGAGCGGGGATGGCGCGGGTGGGGCGGCGGGCGTAGCGGAGGTCAGACGGACCGCGAGGGGGGCGACGCGGGCATAGCTGATAGCCAGCACGACCCAGCTCGCGGCGTCGATGGCGATGACGACGGCCGGACCCGCCAGCGCGGTGACCACCCCGGCCAGGGCAGGGCCGATCATCAAGCTCAGCTGGTCCGCCAGGCCGAAGAGCGAGTTCCCCGCGATCCGGTGTTCGGCCGGGAGCAGGTCCGCGATCAGCGTGTACTTACCCGCCACTCCCCACGCGCTGAGCAGCGACGATACGCCGAGCAGAGCGACGTAGCCGGCCGGATCGAGCAGCCGGGCGATCGCCAGGAAGCCGACCAGGCCGAGGGCCAGCGCTCGCAGCACGGCGTTCACGAACACCAGCCGCGCCCCGCGACGGCCGCGCAGCCAGCGACGCAGGGCCACCGCGCCGGCCGCTCCCGGCAGCGAATAAGCCGCGACGGCCGCACCGACCCACAGCCCGCGGCTGCCAGGCGGGGCCAGCTTCAGCGCGAGCCAGGCGATCGCCACCGCGCTCATCCCGTCGCCCAGCGCGGAGGCGGCCGCACCCGGCAGGACCCGGCGTAGCACCGGATGAACGAGAGCCGGGTAATACGGTGAAGCCCGGGCCCGTTCGGTGAACCAGAAAGCCCTGGCCTTGGCGGCCGGGGCGGCCTCATTGGCTCCGCTCGGAACCCCGGGACGATCGCTGGCCACCTCCGGATCATGCAACCTCAACCGCACCTGAGGTCAAATCGCGGGCGGCTAGAGTCAGAGAATGGTGACCGCGCGCGAACTTGCCCAGGCAGAGCTGCTGCGAACGGAGCAGGCACGGGCACGGCTGCGGATTGCCGCGCTGGAGCGGGAGTTCGCCGGCCTCGCCGAGGCAGCGGCCGCGGCCGGGACCGACGACGAGCACGATCCCGAGGGCGCCACGCTCGCCTTCGAGCGGCAGCATGCCGCCGCGCTGCTGGACGCGGCGCGGGAGCAGCTGGCCGCGATCGACGCGGCGGTGCGGCGGCTGGAGACCGGCCGGTACGGGATATGCGAACGATGCGGGCAGCCCATCGGGGCGGAACGGCTGGCTGCCCGGCCCGCCGCCGTGACCTGCATCCGCTGCGCCACCAGGACCTAACCGCACCCGGACCCGGTGTCCTAATTCGCTTGCCGTCGGAGACTAGCTGCCTGATCTCTGAGGGACGGGACGGGGCGGGGCTGAGCTGATTAGCGGGGTGATTCGGGGTGACGGCGGGTTGGTGGTGTCTCCCGGGCGGCGTCGGCCTGGGCTGGGTTACCGCTGGCTATGACCTGCCCGAGGCTGGTCAGCAGAGCGGCTCCGGTGAAAGGCTTCTCTAGCAGGTTGACGCCTGCTTCCACGACACCCTGGGTGTTGAGGAGCCCGTGCGTATGACCCGACATGAAGAGCACTTTGACGCCGGGGCGGAGCGCGCGAATCCGCTCGGCGGCTTCCTTGCCGAGCATGTGCGGCATGATGACATCGGTCAGCAGCACATCGATGTCACCAGGGTGGCTCACGACGATGTCGATGGCCTCCTGGCCGTTGGCGGCGGCCAGCACGTGATAGCCGTTGCGGGAAAGGATTCTCTGTGTCACGTCCCGCATCGCGGGCTCATCCTCCAGGATCAGGACGGTCTCGCCCGCGCCGGCCGCGGGCGTCGGCGCCACCGCAGGTTCCGCCCGGACAACATGACCGGTGGCCGGCAGCAAGATGGTGAACGTGGTGCCGATGCCCTGCTCCGAGTAAATCTGCACATAGCCCCGGGCCTGGGTGACGATCCCGTACACCGTGGCCAGGCCGAGGCCGGTTCCCGCGCCCTCCGCCTTGGTGGTGAAGAACGGCTCAAACGCGCGGTCGATGACGTCGCCGGGCATCCCGACGCCGGTGTCACCGATTTTCATGCACGCGTACCGGCCAGGCGGCAGGCCCACCCGGGCGGCCGCGTGGGTCTCGTCAATATCGGCGGTGGTGGTCTGCACCACCAGCGTCCCGCCGGACGGCATGGCATCCCGGGCGTTGACGGCCAGGTTGACCAGGATCTGCTCGATCTGGCCGGGATCGGCCAGGACCGCGCACAGCCGCTCGGCCAGGTCCGTCTTGAGCATCACGTGCTCGCCCAGGGTGCGGATCAGCAGTTCCGCGACGCTGGCGATGACCTCGTTGAGATTCAGCGGCCGGGGCTGCACGATCTCGCGCCGGGCGAAGGCCAGGAGCTGACGGGTGAGATCGGCCGCGCGGTCGGTGGCCAGCTGGATCTGCCTGACATCATGTCGGACCGACGGCCAGTCGGCCTGCGCGGCATCCTTGGCCAGCTCTTCGCCGACGAACTCGGCGTAGTTCGAGATGACCGCGAGCAGGTTATTGAAGTCATGGGCTACCCCGCCGGCGAGCTGGCCCAGGCTTTCCAGCCGGTGTGACTGCTCCAGCTGCTGTTCCAGCTTGTCTCTCTCGGCCTGGTTTCTCAGCCACTCGCGGGCGGCCCGCAGCTCAAGCTGCTCGGTGACGTCGCGGACCGCGGCGATGACCAGGAGGCCGTTGTCGTCGTCGTCGGTTTCGATCGCCGACAGCGAGATCTCGGCGGGGAACGTGGTGCCATCGCGGCGGCGGCCGGAAAGCTCCATCCGGGCGCCCATTGGCCGGGGCATAGGGTTATCCAGATAGCGACCGCGGTGGCCCGGGTGCCTGGCCCGCGCGGTATCGGGGACCAGCATCTCCACCAGCTGACCCACGAGCTCCTCGCGCCCGTACCCGAACAGGCGCTCCGCCTGAGCGTTCACCAGCGCGATCCGCCCGCCGCGGTCCACGCACACCATCGCGTCCGGCGCCCCTTCAAGCAGCCTACGAACGAGTGACCAGCCAGCCGCACGCATTATCCCCTCTTAACGCAGTCCTGATTGATGATCCGGCCGTCTCGGTATTTCCATCCGGACCCGCCAGCGGCGGCCGCGCAGGCCGATATCCGCACCAGCCTGAACCACGGCCGCCAGGCTGCTCAGCGACGCCCGGGCGCCGGAGGCCGGATCGGCGGAAGCCGGATCGGCGGCGGACGGATCGGCGGCGGACGGCGGGGTCATGGTCATCTCGAGGAAGATCAGGTCCTGATCGGCGCGCACCGCGGCGAGTGCATGCGCGGGCGCGGGCGCCTCCGGGGGGACCAGGCCGGCCAGGATCAGTTCCACGACGTCGGCCACGACCTGGATCTCGGCTTCGGACAGGCCGGCCGCGCCCGCGCCGGCATCCACGGCGAGCGGGGTGTCCAGCAGCCAGCCGGTCCGCAGCCTCAGCGCCGCGTCCAGACCGGACGAGGGCGGCGGGAAGGGCCAGCGCTCGTCCTGCAGTCCGCGCAGCGACCGGCCGGCTGAATCCACTTGCTGCGCTACGAGGTCGAGCTCATCGGTAACGGCACGACCGAGCGCATCGAACTGCGACGCGCCCAGCGCCCGGCGCGCCTCGGCCAGCTCGAGCGGTGCGGCCGCCAGCTCCTGGATCGGCCCGTCATGCAGCAGGCCGACCAGGTAACCGCGTTCCCTGGCCCGAAGGCGGCGCAGGATGTCCAGCAGGTGCGACCCGGCCGGGCCGGCGTCGGCGTCGTCCTGCGCCACGGCACCAGGGGCAGGGCAAAGCGTGCCGTCATCGGTCATGATCGCCTCCTGCCGCGTGGCCGTCGTCGGCTTAGCCCCAGCAACAACGAGCCTCGGCAACAATCAACCCGGTAACACTAAGAAGTTGTTCTATCACTTATAGTAACAGTAACCAATCGCCTGGTTGTCTATGGCGCGGGGTACCGGCCGGTGCCACGACGGTCCTCTTCCGCCGCGGCAGGTACCGGACGGGGCGCGGAACGGAGACGGCGGATGAATGATGAGTGAGCCCACCGGGAAGCAAGACAAGATCAGCGTTTTCCTCGTCGATGATCACGAGATCTTCCGCCGCGGCATACGGGCCCTGCTCGCCAGTGAACCAGACATCGACGTGGTCGGCGAGGCGGAAACCGAGTCGGCGGCCCTGGCCCGGATGCCCGCACTGCGTCCGGACGTGGCGGTTCTCGATGTGCGGCTGCCGGACGGGAACGGTGTCTCACTCTGCCGGGAAATCAGCTCCGTGCTGCCCGGGACCGCGTGCCTGATGCTGACGGGCTACGGCGACGATCAGGCCCTGCTCGACGCGATCATGGCCGGCGCCGCGGGCTACGTGTCGAAGCAGACGTGCGGCACGGACCTGGTGAAGGCCCTGCGCGCGGTGGCTTCCGGGCTGTCGATACTCGACCCGCAAGCCTCCCAGAAGGTCATGGCCCGGCTGCGCCAGCGCGCCGTCAGCGTGGACCCGGTGGCCGCGCTGACCGATCAGGAGAAGCGGGTCCTGGAGCTCATCGGCGAGGGACTGACCAACCGCCAGATCGCGGAGCGCATGTTCCTGGCGGAAAAGACGGCGAAGAATTACGTGGCGTCGCTGCTGACCAAGCTCGGCATGCACCGGCGCACGCAGGCGGCCGCCTTCGCCGCACGGCACGCCGATCAGCACGACGACTGACTGACTCCCGGTCAATCCTGACCGGGCCGGTCCTCCATCGCGGCTGAGACGGCTGCCAGCAAGGCCTGGCTGGTGAAGGGCTTCCGGAGAATGGCCTTGGCCCTGCCGCGCCCGGGTCCGGCGGCCGACTCTGACTGACTCTTTCCGGACATGTAGAGCACCGCCACGTCAGGCTTGAATTCGGCGATTCGTTCGGCCAGGGTGAGCCCGGACATGTGGGGCATGAGCGAATCGGTCAGCAGCAGCCGGAAGTCGTAGGCGGACGCCAGCTCCAGCGCTTCTTCGTACGTGGCGGCCTCCAGGGTGGCATAACCATGCTGGCGCAAGATCCGCGAGGCGGCGACCAGCACCGCGGGCTGGTCGTCGACGACCAGGATCATGTCCCCGGTGCTGCTGCCTGCGGGCGCCGTGGGATGGTCCGGCGCCGCATCGGCGGCGGCGAGCGCCGCCGGGAAGTACACGTGGAAAGTAGTACCGGTGCCTTCTTCTGACTCGGCGCGGATCCGGCCACCGACCTGGGTGACGATGCCGTACACGGTGGACAGGCCGAGGCCGGTGCCCTGCCCTCGGGGCTTCGTGCTGAAGAATGGCTCGAAGATGCGGGCCGCGACTTCCGGGCTCATACCGGTACCGGTGTCGGCGACGGTGAGCTCGACGTAAAGACCGGGGCTGGTGCCGGGATGCGCGTTCGCGTAGGAGTCATCCAGCTCGGTCAGGCTCGTCCCGATCGTCACGACGCCGCCATCGGGCATGGCGTCCCGGGCGTTGATGGCCAGGTTCAGCAGAACCTGCTCGACCCGGCCACGATCGGCCTGGATGGCAGGCAGGCCGGCCGCCGGGCTAATGTTCAGCTCGATGTGGTCCCCGATGGTGCGCGACAGCAGGCTGCTGATGTCGGCCACGACGGCATTGACGTCCAGCGGGGATAGCTGCGCCGGCTCGGCCCGGCTAAAGAGCAGCAACTGCCTGGTCAGCCGGGCCCCGCGCTCGGCTGCGGCCTGGATCTCCTGCGCGTCGGCCTGGACCGCGGGCCGGTCGGCCGTCTCATCCGCTACGAACTCGGCGTAGCTCATGATGGCGGACAGCAGGTTGTTGAAATCGTGGGCGATCCCGCTCGCCAGCTGACCCAGGCTCTCCAGCCGCTCGGACTGGTGCGACCGACGCTCCAGCGAGCGGCGCTCAGCTTCAGCGCGCTTGAATTCGGTGATGTCCCTGGCTACCGTGGCCGCGCCCACCAGGGCACCGCCGGCATCGCGGATCGGGGAGATGGTGTAGGACAGGTCCACGATCGTGTTGTCCTTGCGCAGGCGCCGGACCTCGACCCGCTCCACCCGCTCCCCCCGCCGGAGCTTGTCCAGGATGGCCTGCTGTTCCCCGGCCAGTCCGGGCGGAGCGAGCACCGACAGGTTGCTCCCGATCATCTCCGCGCGGGAGTAACCGGTGATCCGCTCCGCACCGGCGTTCCAGGCCGTGATGACACCATCGAGGGTGACGCCCAAGATCGCGTCGGTTGAGGACTCGGCCACGGCGGCCAGCATCGAGCTGGCCTCTTGCTGACGGCTGGCCATGCCGATCAGGTGGTTGACGTTCTCGGTGAGGGCCAGCAGCTCGGCCGGGCCCGCGGCCGCGATCGGCACTGCGGACCCCTGGCTGGCCGCATCCCGGACGCCTGCGCTCAGGCTGGCGATGGGCCGGCCGATCCGCCGGTAGAGCACCAGCGCCGCCAGCAAGAACCCCAGCAGCGCGATCAGCGTGACAAGAACCTGACGATTGATGGCCTGGTTGGCGGCCGCGAAAGCTTGCGCGTTGCTGTCGCCGGCGAATACCCGCCATCCTGACTTCGCCACCAGTGCCTGCCCGTACAGACGCGGCGTACCGTCCAGGTCGCGGTGTTCGGCCTGGCCGGCCGCACCGGCAAACGGCGTGCCGGGCACCTGCTTGCCCACCCAGGCATCCGGGCGGATCGACCGGGCCACCACGGTGGCGCCGTTCGCGGTGGTGACCACGAACTCAAGCTGCCGGGGACCGCTCAGCGTCAGGGCCAGCTGCGGACCGACCGGAGCCAGGTTCAGGAAGACGGCCACGACGCCCTGGCCCGGCACCGGTGCGGCCACCACCTCGGCCAGCTGGCGCGTCTGCGTATCCAGCACCGGGCCCGTGACCAGGGGACCTCGCAGTGCGGCCGCCAGCCACTTCGCGCCGGCATACCCAGGCCGCTGCCGCGGGGCCAGCGACGAACATGCCACGATACCGTCGCCCGCGATGATGTCCAGATGCCCGGTCGTGAAGGGACCCGATCCCTGGAATTGCAGCGCGCACTCGGCCCGCGGCCCGAATGTCTGCGGGATCGAAAGGTCGGCGGCCAGTTCGGCCACCTGGGCTTGCACGCTGCCCAGGGCAGCCGTGATCTGGCGGGCCGCATCGCGGGCCCCGTACCCGGTGCTGACCAGGGCGTCCTGCCGGGCATGATAAATGGCCTCTTGCCGCTGGTAGACGGCATTCGCCGCGGCGACACCGACAAGAAGCAGTACCAGCCCCGCCAGGTAGGCCTTGAGCGAAATACCCGGCCGGACCCGCGTGCCGGGACGGGCCCGATCCGCCGCGGTACGCCTTCGCCTGAAACCCAATCGCGTTTCCCCCTAGTGGTGGCATTCCGCGATCTTTTGTACCGCATTCTGCCAGCGCCTACATCGGAGAGTATACAAGAGGCTACTAATCGTGAACGACGGAGTCCCCGGTCAGCCGCTCCGGGGGGCCGGGGTGCGAGCTTCGGCGACCCAGCGGATGAGAGTGGCACGCAACTGGTGCGGGTCGATGGGCTTGGCGAGGTAGTCATCCATGCCGGCGGCGAGGCAGCGCTGCCGGTCTTCGGTGCGGGCACCCGCGGTCATGGCGATGATGGGGACGTGCTGGTCCGGGCGCTCTTGGCGGCGCACCTCGGCGGTAGCGTCATACCCGTCCATTCTGGGCATCTGGCAGTCCATGAGGATGGCCTGGTACGGCCGGGTCCCGGCGAGTCGCACGGCCTCGATTCCGTCCCGGGCGATGTCCACGCGGTAGCCGAGGAGGCTGAGGTTGTCCACGGCGACGATCTGGTTGATCTCGTTGTCCTCGGCCAGCAGGATCAGGCCACGGCCGCCGATGGTGCGCTGGCGGGCGGGTGAGAGGTGGGCATGGGCGGCGGCCTCGGGGTCGAGGAGGTCCTGCAGGCAGTTGTACATCTGCGACGGGCAGATCGGCTTGGGCAGCACGGCGACGGCGCCGACGGCAGCGGCGACTTCGTCGTCATGGTAGGAACCGCTGGTGAGCAGGACGAGCTTGACCGCGCTGATGGCCGTATCGGCGATGATCTGGCGGGTGAGAGCGACTCCGTCGAGACCAGGCATCTGCTGATCGATGACGGCCACGGCATAGGGCTGGTCATGTTCGGCGGCGTCGCGCAGCCGGGCCACAGCGGTGCTGCCGTCCGGGATGGACGTCGGGTTCATCCCCCAGGCGCTGGCGTGCTCACTGAGAAGTTGCAGGCTGTGGGCATTGTCATCGATGATGAGCAGTCGCTGCGCGGCCAGGCAGTCGGTGGCTGGCCGCGGCTGCTCGGACCCGGCGGCCTGCAAGGTGAGCGGAATGGTGAAGTAGAACTGGCTCCCCTGGCCGGGCTGGCTGGATACGTCGAGATGACCGCCCATGAGCTCGATGAGCTCGCGGCTGATGGCCAGTCCGAGCCCGGTACCGCCGAACTGGCGGTTGGGCGCGGCGTCGACCCGGGAGAAGGGCTGGAAGAGGAGGGGCAGGTCGTCAGCGGCGATGCCGATGCCGGTGTCGATGACGGTGATGGTGACCTGCGGCCTGCCGTCGGGGGCAGGGGTCGCGGGGACGGCGCGAATGAGCACTTCACCGCGCTCGGTGAACTTCACGGCGTTGCCGAGCAGGTTGAGCAGGGCCTGGCGCAGCCGACCCTCGTCTCCGCGCACCGAGGCGGGGAGGTCGGGCGGGTAGTAGCCGACAACTTCGAGGTCCTTGTCGCGGGCCGCCTCGGCGGCCACCTGGACCACCGATTCGAGGAGCTTGTGCAGGTCGAAGTCGGCCTCGGTGAAGCGGACCTTCCCGGCCTCGATCTTGGAGAAGTCGAGGATGTCGTTGATGATCGTGAGCAGGGCCCGGCCGGAGCTGCGGATCGCCTGGGCGTACCGCAGCTGTGTTGGCTGCAGAGGGGTTTGCAGCAACAGGTCGATCAGCCCGATGACGCCATTCATGGGGGTGCGGATCTCGTGGCTGACCGTGGCGACGAACTGTGACTTGAGCTGCGTCGCCGCCAGCGCCGCGTCCCGGTCACTGGCCATGGCCTGCTCGGCCCGCCTGCGCTCGCTGATGTCGCGGATCAGCGCCGCGACCATGATGCCGTCGCCGGTGTCCAGGGGCGAGAGGCTGACCTCGATCGGGAACAGGTTACCGTCGCGGCGCAGCCCGGACAGCTCCGGGCCCGTGCCCATCCGGCGGATCTGCGGGGCGGCCAGGTAGCCAGCCCGGTCGGTGACGTGCTGGTCCCGCAGCGCCTGCGGGACGAGCATCTCGACCGGCTGTCCGGCCAGCTCCGCGGTGGCGTATCCGAACAGCCGCTCCACGTGCTCGTTGGCCAGGACGATGCGGCCGCCGGAGTCAACGACGATCATCGCGTCGGGCGTCCCCATCACCAGGCGGCTGAAACGCTCCTCGGCCTTGACCCGGGCGGTGATGTCACGGGCGACGGACACGGCGCCGACGATGGCGCCCGTGACGTCATGGATCGGTGACACCGTCACCCCGACATCGACCCGGGCGCCGTCCTTGCGCAGCCGGACCGTGTCCCGGGAGAACGTTTCGCCGCGGGCCACGCCGTCGAGGATTTCCTCGATCTCCCCGGCCCGATCGGGCGGGATGATCAGGCTGATGTGCTGACCGAAGGCTTCCTCCGCCCGGTAGCCGTAGTGGCGCTCGGCGGCGGCGTTCCAGCTGACGATGATGCCGTCCGGGGTATTGCCGATGACGGTTTCGTCGATGAGGCCCAGGACGGTGGCCAGCTGCGTCCGGGTCTGCTCGGCCTGATACGGGGAGATGGTGTCGTGGGCCGCCGCGACGATCATGCCATCCGCGGGGCGGAGCTTGACGGTCCAGCTGAGCCGGTGATAAGACCCGTCACGGCACCGGTAGCGATTCTCCACCGTCCTCGTGGCGCTGCCGCCGGCCAGGTCAGCGGCCATGCGCCTAGTCTGGTCCCGGTCGTCCGGGTGGACGAGCTCCAGGTACGGCCGGCCGAGCAGTTCGCCGACGGAGTAACCGAGGGTACGTTCCAGGGCCGGGTTCACCCGGATGAAACAGCCGTCGATCCCGGCGATGTACACCAGGTCGAACGAAAGGCTGAAGATAAAGTCCAGCGACCGGGCCGCGGGTGGCTGCGCCCCGGCGTCGTCGCCCTCGGTCATGTCTTTACCTGGATTCTTATTCACACTCCGTAGTATATTAATTACTTCAAGTATTCAAGGGAAGCGCGGCCGGCGAGAGGGCGAACAAATGCTGGTGCCCAGCAGGACGGCAGCTGAGCAGCCGCCGGGCGTGGCGCGGCCCGGGCCGGCACATGCCGTCGTGGCCGCCGACGCCAGCGGCATGATCGTGTCCTGGGACGACGCCGCTTGGCAGCTCTACGGCTTGGCGGCCGGGCAGGTCGTCGGGGTCAGGAACGTCGGTGATCTGTTCGGCCCGCCGCTGGACGGCGTGCCCGCGATGCGTGACCTGCTCAGCCAGCTGCGGGAACTGGCCCCGGCCCCCGCCGTGTGGGCCGGTGAGGTCGAGTGCCGCCACGCGTCGGGACACTGGTTTACCGCTGACGTCGTGGTGACCCCGTTTCATTCCCGCGATGGCGCGTCCGCGGGACTCGCGCTGACCTGCAGGCCCGCGCGGACCGCGGACGCGTTCGGGGCCCAGGTGTGGTCCAAGCTCAGCCACGAGCTGCGCAGCCCGCTGGCCGGCATCATCGGCCTGACCAGGATCTTGCTGCTGCGGCTCGACGCCGGCCAGGCTGACGCGGCGACGCAGGTCCGCCAGCTTGAACTCGTCCAGGCCAGTGCGGCCAGGTCACTGGCGACCATCGAGCAGGTCGTGGACCTGGCCCGGCTCGGGTCCGGGCAGATCGTCCCCGTGCCCGCGCTGGTCGACTGCGCCGGGGTGATCGCCGAGGTGGCCGCGAAGCTGCAGGACAGCGCCGCGGAGCGCGGACTGCGCCTGCGCGTCGACGTCCCGCCGCATCCGGTAACGGTCAGCAGCGATCCGGGCATGCTCGGCCAGCTGCTGGCTGAACTGGCCGCCAACGGGCTGCGGTTCGCCGACGGCGGCGAGGTACGGATCCGGCTGCAGGCCAGCCACGGCGCGGTCGTCATCGAGGTGTCCGATGACGGGCCCGGCATACCAGCGGAGGAGCAGACTCGCATCTTCGAGCCGTTCGAACGCGGCGCCAACGCCGCCGAGCGCGACGACAGCGCTCCCGGTCTGGGCCTGCACCTGGCCGCCCGGCGGGCCGCCCTGCTCGGCGCTCAGCTGAGCCTGCGCAGCCAGACCGGAACGGGCAGCACGTTCAGCGTCACCTTCGCCGACCCGCATAACCCGCCCGGCCCGGTGCCCATCCCGAATCCGCGGAGCTGACCATGGCCACCGTCCTGCTCGTCGACGACCGGGCCGCCAGCCGGGAGGTCGCCCGCGCGACGCTCGACCTCGGCGGGCACCTGGTGATCGAGGCCCGCGAAGGGCGCGAGGCCCTGACCCTGGCCCAGACCAGCCGTCCCGACATCGTGCTCACCGACGTGCTCATGCCCGGCATGGACGGGTACCAGTTCGTCCGCGAACTGCGCGGCCAGCCCGGCACCGCCGGCATACCCGTGCTGTTCTACACCGCCGCCTACCGTGCGGACGAGGCGCAGCCGCTGGCGGCGGTGTCCGGGGTCAGCGGGATCGTTCCCAAGGATGCGCCGCCCCAGGTACTTCTCGATGCCATCGCCAGTGCCCTGAACGACACGCCCGCGCCGACCACCCTGGCCGAGGCCGACTTCGACGTCAGGCACGCTTCCACCGTCAACGCCAAGCTGCTGGAGAAGGTCCAGGCTCTCGACGAAAGCGAGGCTCGTTTCGCCGCCATGGCGCAGGCCTCGCCGGTCGGCATCGTCATCACCGACGCCCGCGGGCAGGCCACCTACGTCAACCCCCGGCTGAGCGAAATCACCCAGGTACCCGCCGCCGGGCTGCTCGGCGAGGGCTGGCGGCAATGTCTCGGCGACGACCAGCGCGCGGCTCTGCGCACCGTACCCGGTTGCCTCCCGCCGAGCCTGGACGGGCAGCGCCATCAAGCACATCTCACCCTCCCCGGCGGCCGCGAGCGGTGGCTGGCCGTCCTCATCCGCCCGGTGCGGGACGCCGAGCAGACCGTAACCGGGTTTGTCGCCATGATCGACGACGTCACCGCCGTGGTGGAGGCGGACGCGCGTCGCCGTGCCGAGGAACGCGAACGCGAGAACGAGCAACGCCGCCGGGCCACGGCCCGGTTCGACAGCCTCGCGCGGATGGCCGGGGGAACGGCCCACGACTTCAACAACCTGATCTACGTCATCATGACGTTCGGCGAGTTCGTCAGGGAAGCCGTCACCGGCGGCACCGGCGCGCTCCTCACCGAGAAGCAGGCGCAGGACATCATCGGTGACCTGGACGAGATCCAGCGGGCGGGCCAGCGCGCCGCCCATCTCACCGGCCAGCTGCTGACCTTTGGCGGCAGAGAGGTGGTCAAGCCCGCTGTGGTCGACATCAACGCCCTGATCGGCGAGGTCCGCGACATGATCTCCGGCACCATTGGCCAGCACATCACCATCACGACCCAGCTGGACCCGAATGTCCGCCACGTCCTCGCCGACGCCAGCCAGCTCCGCCAGGTGCTGCTCAACCTGGCCGTCAACGCCCGCGACGCCATGCCCAACGGCGGCAGCCTGCACCTCGAAACCACCAATATCCCAGCCGGGACCGGCGGACAGGCCGCCAGCCTCCCGGCCGGCGACTGCGTCCACATCGCCGTCACCGACACCGGTCACGGCATGGCCGCCGACATCGCCGCCAAGGCCATGGAACCCTTCTTCACGACCAAGCCCTCGGGCCAGGGCACCGGCCTCGGCCTGGCCACCTCTTACGGCACCATCAAGCAGGCTGGCGGCGAGCTGACCATTGACTCTGAACCCGGCCGTGGCACGACCGTGCACGTTTACCTTCCTGCCACCAGCCAGTCCCCCGCCGCGGCCACTGAGGTCGCCGCCGGACCAGGTGCCGCCGGGCGCACGATCCTGCTCGCCGAAGACGAAGACGGCGTCCGGCAGGCCGTCACCCGCATCCTTACCCGGGCCGGCTACCGCGTCCTGGCCGCCCCCAACGGCCAGGAAGCCCTCACCACCGCCGAACGCCACGACGGCATCATCCACGCCCTCATCACCGACGTCGTCATGCCCGGCATGAACGGGCGCCAGCTCGGCGAAGCCCTCCAGCTCACCCGGCCCGGGACCCCTGTCCTGCACATGTCCGGCTTCGCGGCACCGATCATGACCGAACAGGGCCTGCTCGCCCCGGACGTCACCATCGTGTGCAAGCCCTTCACCAAGTCCGAGCTCCTCAACGCCCTGAGCGCCGTCCTCAACGAGCCGGCCCCCCAGGACACGCACGCCCCCTCCTAAGACGGAATCCATGATGCCGAGGCGCAGCTCTGCGGCGGGCCTGATCGGCCGTCGGGCTTAGCGCGCCCTGGTCACGACGGGCGGGCCTGGCTTACCCGGGCCACGCAGCTTACTCGCGCCCTGCGGCCGCTTAGCGGCTGAGCACGCCGGACTCCGGCCACTCGCTTCCCNNCTGCTCCCTGCCTGCTACCGGCGGCGAACCGGCGTGCTCCGGTCGGTTACCAGCATCGATTCCATGCTGCCCAGACCAGGCGCGGTGACGCCGGACGAGGCCTCGGGGCGGTCCGGCCGAAGGGCCCTGCCGTCATGGGCCGAACGGCCCGGGCCTTTCGACTCGGGCCGAAAAGACAGGCCATTTCCCGGCCCGGCGCAAGGAAATCTCCTCTGGGGCGCAATCGGCGAAAAAACGAGAGTGAGAGAGCACCAGCAGCCAACCGGACTTAGGGCAGGCGCTTGAAAATGGCTCTCTACGGAACGATCACCAAGGCAGCGAGAATCCTCGCCCCGGCCGCCATCTTCAGGCCCCGTCCGCTCGCCGCGGCCGGCCTGACGGCCGCCGCGGCCATGGCCCTGACCCTGGCCTTCCCTGGCTCAGCCTCAGCGCAGACCCTCGTCACGCACTCCGCTTTGTCGTCGCTGAGCTTCGGCACGCTGGACACCCAGACGAACACCGCGGCGACCGAGGACAAGGACGGCGTCTCGATGGCCATGTTCGAGCTCAACTGGTCGAGCTTCGAGCCCACCCAGGGCGCCGTGTCCGCCTCCTACCTGGCCACCATGAAATCCGAGCTCGCGGCCTACCAGTCCGCCGGGCAGCGCGTCACCCTCGGCCTGGGCCTGCAGAACCCCCCCTCCTGGGTGTTCGGCCTGGCCAACAGCACCTACACCGACCAGACCGGCGCCACCTCCACCGAGGCGGACTTCGTGTTCAGCCAGGCCGTCCGGTCCGCCGCCGCGTCCTACCTGTCCCTGGTCGCCGCCAACCTGCCGATGTCCAGCTTCTGGGCCATCCGGCTCACCTCCGGCGGCGACGGCGAGATGCTCTACCCCGGCGGCGGGACCTACTGGGCCTTCAACAACGCCGCGCTGACCGGCTCCGGGCTCGCCTCGGGCATGACCACCAACCCCGACCCGTCGTGGAAGCCCGGCACCGCGGGCCTGACCGCCGCCCAGATCAAGACCTGGGTGACCTGGTACGTCGGCGGCCTGGATAACGTCACCAACTGGCAGATGACCACCCTGAACAAGCTCGGCTTCACCGGCTACTACGAGACCGTCACCCCCGGCTCGGGCACCCGCCCCGACGTCCTGGTCACCGACGAGCAGAGCAACCTGCCCAACGACGGCACCACCGGCGTCGGCGCGGTCTGGAACCTGTACTACTCCAAGCTGTCCGGCAAGTCCCGCGTCATCGCCTACATCTCCTCCGTGGCTGACAACTCAGGCGACAACGACCTGTGCCAGTCCACCGACACCTCGGTCTCGCTGACGTCGGACACCATGGACTCCTGGTCCGCCACCCGCTGGATCAGCCGCATCGCCGACCAGTACGGCCTGCTCGTCGGCGGCGAGAACCCCGGCTACGGAATGCCTTCCAGCCTGGACTCCTTCTACACCAACACCACCTCCGCCGGCGAGATGACCACCGCGATCGCCCAGGCCCGCTCCTGCGACTTCTCGGTCTTCTACTGGGCCCACGACGTCCACCTGTGGGACGGCACCGTCTCGTTCTCCGACTACGCCAGCGCGATCGGCGGATAATTTCCCGGCCGCACCCGCCACGCCCCCGGCAGCGCACCAAGCGCCGCCGGGGGCGTCGTGCCGTTCCCGGCGTGGAACCGCGACAAGGTGTATCCGCCGGATTACGATGAGCACTGGATCCGGGGGGCGGGGCGGGGGCATGAACCACCGCCCGTTCGGGAAAAAAGATCTTTTTGAACCGGAACGGGCGTGGTGTCACCCTCCGGCCAGCCGGGAAGGGGACGACCAGGTGCGCGCCGACCGGCTGACCCTGCTGATCCGGGACCTGGCCGACGCGGGCCCCGGCTCAGCCGTGGTGGCGATCTCGCCCCATCTCGACGACGCGGTGCTGTCCTGCGGCGCCCTGCTCGCCCAGCTCGCCGGCCAGCATCGCGTCACCGTGGCGACCGTGTTCACGGCGGCCGCGCCGCGGCCGTGGTCGCTGCCCGCCCGCAAGCAGCTGCGCGCGCTCGGCGGCGTCGATGCCGAGGACTTCTTCGCGCAGCGCCGGGCGGAGGACGCCGAGGTCCTGGCCGGGCTCGGCGCCGCGGCGGTCCACCTGGGGTTCCGGGACGCCCTGTTCCGCCGGGGCCGGCGCGGGCCGGCCTACCCGGTGTTCCGGTTCGATGCCGCCCGCGGGCGGGTCGCGTCCTGCGATGCCGGGCTGGCCGCCGAGGTCAGCGCCGAGGCTAGCGCCCGGGTCGGCGCGATCGCCCGGGCGGGCGAGGGCGGGGTGATCTTCGCGCCCCTCGGCATCGGCCGCCACGTCGACCACCTGATCACCCGCCAGGCCGCCGGCCAGCTCGGCGGGCCCGCCCGGATCGTCTACTACAGCGATTTCCCTTACTCCCAGCGCGCCGGGCCCGATCCGCGCTTCGTCCGGCGGGCGGGCCTGGTGCCGCATCCCTGGCTCCGCGGCCGGGCCGAGAACGCGAGCCGGATCGCGGGATACCGGACGCAGTTCGCGGGATTGTTCCGGGACGGAAGGGTGCCGACCTGTCCGGAGGTCTACTGGATCGCCGCGAACGACTCCGCGACCGCCGCGTAGCCGGCGCCGAAGCGATCGGCGCTGAAGCGTCCGGCGTCAGCGGCGTTGACCTTCGCGATCACCGCCCTGGCCGCGGGTGAGGCGAGGCGGCGCAGCGCGTCGGCGTAATCGCCGGGCCGGTGACCGCTGACCATCACGCCGTTGCGGCCATCCGTCACGATGCCCGTGCTGATGACATCGGAGACGATGACCGGCAGCCCGGCCGCCATCGCCTCGATCACGACCAACCCGAAGCTCTCGTACCGGGTCGGGAAGAGGAACAGGTCGGCGTCGCGGTAGACGTCGGCCATGCCGTCCGGGGGAACGATCCCGAGCCAGTCCACCCCGGCCGCGGCCTTCCCCGCCGGGACCCCGGCGACCCGCAGCCGCAGCCCGGGCAGGTCCGTGCGGGCCTGCGCCACGGCCGCCATGGCCACGTCGAGACCCTTCCGGTAGCCGGTCTGCCCGACCCACAGCGCCGTCAGCCGGCCCGGCCCGGGACCGTCCGCGGGCCGGGCCGCGGTGTCCACCAGCCGGGCCGCGGTGTTGACCGGCTGGGCCGCCGTGGTGTCCACCAGCTGGGCCGCGACCGCGGTGTCCAGCGCATTCTCGATCACGGTGACGGGGGCACGCAGGCCGTACCGGGAGCGCAGGCACTCCTCGACCTGGCCGTGCACCGCGACGTGACCGTCAGCGGAGGTGGCCAGCCGTTCCCCGGCCGTCCGCAGCCAGGCCAGCACGCGCGTCAGCGGGTGGCCGGGCCTGCGCAGTCGCAGGTACGGCACCGGACCCGCGCAGTGCCACACCGCCACCAGCGGTGCGGCGCCGCCGCGCCGGCGGAGCAGTGTCCAGCGCAGCAGGCGGATACCCCACATGCACTCGGGGCAGTGCACGAAAATGACGTCCGCGGTGCTGCCGCGCAGCCGCCAGCCGAGCCGGAAGCCGGCGATCAGGTCCGAGAGCCCGTCCATCCCCTCGACCCGGCTGCCGGCCAGGAACGCCGAGACGGTGTCCACCCGCCAGCCGGGACGGGTCCGCGCCAGCTCCCGCACCAGCCCCACCACGACGCGCTCCACCCCGCCGATCTCCGCGGGATCGCGCCGGGTCACCATGGTCACGGTGAGCGGGCGGCCTGGCCCGGCCGCCGCCACCGGGGGGGCCTCGG
>PMOU01000107.1 GCA_003161205.1 Actinomycetota bacterium
TCGAAGTCGATGCCGGACAGGTCCGCGCCCCAGTTGGGCAGCGGCTTACGGCCGTAGTACTTCAGGCCCTTGAGCCGCATGTCGAGCACCCACTCCGGCTCGTTCTTGCGCGCGGAGATGTCCCGGACGACCTCTTCGGACAGGCCGCGGCGCGCGGACGCGCCCGCCACGTCCGAGTCGGCCCAGCCGAACTTGTACGTGCCCAGCCCTTCGAGCTGGTCTTGCGTGGTGGTCGTCATATCAAGAGCCCTCCGGACCCGGAAGTGATATCAGTAGCCGTACGGTCTGCCTCGGCCGTGTCGGAAAATCCCCTTTGTGTAACTTCGACGCTCCCCCGAACCTTCCCTGAACTGGTCATGTCCGGCCCGGCGACGTGGGTCGTTCCGGTGACGTGCGTCGTGCAGATNNAGCTGCGGGAACTCGGCCGCGACGTGTGCGACCGGGCAGTGATGCTGGCAGAGCTGCTCCCCGGCGGCACCCTCGCCCTGCTGGCCAGCGCCCTGCTGGCCGATGGAGGCGCCGATGGCGGGCGCAGGCCCCGAGGACGCCGCGTAGCCGTCGGCCGACAGCGCCTCGGCCAGCGCCTGTACCCGGGCGGCGAGATCTCCCTCGGCCACGGCCGGGGCGTACCGGCGCTCCAGGTCAGCCAGCTGCCTGCGGGCGAACTCGGTGATGGCCTCTGGCCCTGCCGTCTCGGCGAGAAAGCGAAGCGCGCTGGTGGCCAGGCCGTCGTAGGCGTGCTCGAACGCGCTGCGGCCGGCGTCGGTGATGACGAAGACCTTGGCCGGCCGGCCGCGGCCCCGGTTCCCGTAGGTCCTGGCCGTCCGGGTCTCGATGAGGCCCTCGGCGAGCAGGTTGTCCAGGTGGCGGCGGATGGCGGCAGGCGTGAGCCCGAGCCGGCCGCCGAGCGTGCCGGCGGTGGACGGCCCCAGTTCCAGGATCAGCCGGGCGACTTGCCCCCGGGTGGGGGCAGCACTTACCGGCTGCACGTTTTTCACAACATCATTGTGCCGTAAATAACCCGGCGAGCGCAAACTTTTCACAACGCCGGCGTGACGTAAATCACTGACCGCAGGTCCGGGGCTCCGCGAGGCGCTACGCCGGCGTGGCGGGGGGCGACGGGGGCAGGCCCAGCACGCGTTCGGCGTTGCCGCCCGCGATCTTGGCCTTGTCCTTCGGGCTGAGCGGCAGCGTGTCGAGCAGGGCACGCCCGGCCGCGTTGGGCCCGAACGGGTAGTCGACACTGAACAGCACCCGGTCCACCCCGAGCACCTGCACGGTGCACATCACCGGCGCGATGGCGAACAGCCCGCTCGTCGTCACCCATATGTTGCGGCCGAAGTACCCCGAGGGAGCCATGGCCAGGTCGTCCAGGCGCAGCATCGCGTCGACCCGGGCGAGCATGAACGGCAGCATCTCCCCGCAGTGCCCGATGATCAGGCGCAGGCCGGGGTAGCGGTCGAAGACGCCAGTGGCGATCATCCGCAGCACGTGCAGGCCCGCCTCGGCGTGCCAGCCCCAGGCGCCGGTGGACAGCCGGCCCGCCACGGCCGGCGGCAGCCCGCTGTACAGCACCTCGTGCAGGGCCGCCGACGGCGGCGCCGGGTGCAGGTACAAGGGCACGTCGAGCCTCTCGAACCGCTCGAGCAGCGGCGCGAACCTGTCATCGTCCAGGAACACCCCGTTGGACCCGAGGGTGCTGTTGACCAGGGCGCCGATCAGGCCCAGCTCACCGGTGGCCCGGTCGAGCTCGTCGGCCGCGGCCCGCGGGTCCGCGGTGGGCAAGGTGGCGAAGCCAGCGAACCTGTCCGGATGCGCCTTGACCGCCTCGGCCAGCCGGTCGTTAGCCTCCTTCGCGCGGGTCACCCCCTCGGCGCCCGCCAGGCCCTGCGCGGCGGGCGCCACGTGCGAGATGACCTGGAAGTCGATGCCGTTGGCGTCCATGTCGGCCAGCCGCAGTTCACCCAGATCACGAAGCTGATCCCCGAGCCGGGGGCCGAACGCCGCGAGCGCGCCCGGGCCGGTGGTCCCCGCGAGTTCGGGCGTCCAGAAGTGCTCTTCGAGCGCAATCGTCCGCATTCCCGCCATTTTGCCAGCCCGGTCGCTCCGCGACGCGGCGGCCGGGGTGCGTCCTAGCCACGCCGGCATCATCGTGTGTCGCGAGCCCCCTGATCAGGGGGTTGGCGACACACAATCATTGATTTACGCCCCGCGCGGCGGTCAGGAAGGGACAACCAGGAAGCGCGTGGGCGTTAGACCGTGATGCCGACGGTGATGCCTTCGACGCCGCTAGGGTGGTCGGCGGCGCCGCGGACGACGGCGTCGGCCCGGGCTGCGACGCGGAGCGGTTCGGCGATCTGGTCGAGCAGCGCTTCGGCCGCCGGGCTGTGCGCCTGCACGATCAGCTGGCTGAGCCGGGCCGAGTTTCCGAGGCGCTGGGCGCTGCGCAGCACCCGGGTGGCGTCCAGGATGACCGCGAGCTGGTCAACCGCCGAACGGTCACCGCGCCAGCGCTCGTCAGGAACCGGCCAGCAGGTCACGTGCAGCGAGACCGCGTCCTCGTGATCGCGGTAGAACTGCTGGTACATGTGCTCGGCCACGAAAGGCGCGAACGGCGCGAAGAGCCCGAGCAGCACCCGGTAGG
>PMOU01000588.1 GCA_003161205.1 Actinomycetota bacterium
GCGCCATCGAGCTCCGCCGCGGCGCGAGCGGCCAGGGTGCGCAGGTAGTCCGGGGCCGTCGGGTGAAGCTGCGCCGTTGTCATGAGCCCAGAGTCGCAGCGGCACCCTGGGCTCAGCCCCACGTCAGCCTCGCGTTAGGTGACAACCGGGAAAAGCGCAGCCCGCGTGCAGGAAATCCGCAGCTACGTATCCTGCTACCTGCAGCTGGTGTTCTGGCCGGACACCGGGTCCTGGCCACTTCGGGACAGAAAATGGCATCACGGGCGATGTGGCCTGACTGGGACATAACCGATACGTTCGGGTGAGGGCACGCAGCTCCGCCAACCGAACGGGAAGACCAGTCGGGGCGGCTCAGGCGGCCCGGGAGGTAAGTAGCTATGAAGCCGTTCGTGATCAATAAGCACGGCCGCCTGGTTTTTCCCGCCAATTTCCTCGGTGATCTTGATTTCTCGGTGCTGAAGACGCTCGACCAGTTCGCCGCGGTCATCGGGCGGGATTTCGAAGCAAAGGCACCCACAGGAACGGACATCCTGGCCCGGGCCGAGTCCGGAGCCTACCCTGGGCGTTTCGAGCTGCTACGGGATCTGGGACAGAACCTGTACTGGGTCAACCGGTACTCGATCACCATGTTCGACAAGCGCCCGACCCGCTGGCGCGACCTCGCCAAGCGGCGCGACGACGTCTTCTTGCCGGTACTGACGCCGTGGGAGGACAGTGAACGCAAGGTGCACGCGGTCGAGCAGGCCTTCCGCGAGCTCCCGGCGACCTGGGACGGCGCGGCGGAAAATGCTATTTTCGACCTGCTTTTCGATTTGTTCCGCAACAAGCTGCATCACGCCACGGAACTGCCGGCCATCAAGCCGACGGTGGCCGAATTCCTGGACCGGCCCGAGGCGCTGACGTTCGTCATGCCCGAGTACGACCCGGACTATCCGGTCTTCCGGACCGAGGACATCCTCGACGCAGATGAGAGCGTCCCGGAACTGGAAGCGCTGCTGCGCTGGGCGATGGTGCTGCACAACCAGTACCCGTGGGACCGGTCCCGGACCGAGCTGCGCGGGCCGGGCCAGATCGGCGATGACGACTTCGTGGTCGCCTTCCATCCGCGGGACCGCGACGTGCTGGCCTTCATCGACCGGGTGAAGCGCTCGGCTGCCCCTGGTCAGGGCGACGCGGGCCCGGCCGCGGCCCGGGCCGGGCGCCGGCCGGCCGAGGCGGTCGCCCCGGTCGCGCCGTACCCGCCGGTGCGGGTGCGGGAGGTGTTCGCGATCCAGCCGCGGCTCGAGGCGCTGGGCATCGCCCGCGGCGAGCATGTGTGCACCAACGCCGACGTCATCAGGAACACCAGCTTTTCCTGGTCGCCGATGAGCGCCGCCGAGATCAGCGCGAAGACCGGTATCGAGGAGCGCCGCTACACCAGCCGGGAGCCCGAGGAACTGGCCCTGCACGCGGCCCGGGCCGCGCTGGCCAAGTCCGGCCGCTCCCCCGCCGAGATCGGCGCCGTGCTGGTCAGCACGTGCACGAGCAACCGCCAGATCCCGTCGATGGCGTGCTGGCTGTCCGGTGAGCTCGGCCTGCTGCAGACTCACACCTCAGCCGACATGGTCGCCGCCTGCGCCGGGCTGCCCTACGGGCTGTCCGAGGCCATCCGGCAGCTCCAGGAGGTGAACCGGCCCGTGCTGCTGGTCTGCGTGGAGAAGTTCTCCGACAAGATCGGTGCCGTCCGCACCTCGCGGATGATCTTCGGGGACGGCGCCGCGGCGATGGTGATCGCGCCGGCCCCCGCGCAGGAGGCCGGGGACGTGGAGGTCGTGCAGACCTACGCGAGCGGGCCGCACAGCGAGGTCAACTCGATCATCTGGCCGAACATCGAATTCGACGGCGACATCACCGTCTACGGTCCCGAGGTCAAGTCGCTGGTCCAGCGCTACCTGGTCCAGATGCTCGGCGAACTCAAGTCCCAGCCGGATCCGGATGACCCGGCGCGAACGCTGCTCGACAGCATCGAGCTGATCATCCCGCACCAGGCCAACAAGACGATGATCCTCAGCCTGGCCGGCCAGGCCGGGCTGTCCGCTGACCAGCTGTACTTCAACGTCGAGAGGATGGGCAACGTGTCCGCAGCCAGCATCCCGATCGCGGTCTACGACGCCGTCCGGGACGGGGTGATCACCCGGCCGGTCCGGGTCTTCGCGCCCGGCTTCGGGGCCGGCGCGGTCGGCGGTTACGCGGTGCTGCGCATCGATCCGGCGATCGTCGCCGACGAGGTCGTGCTGGACCCCGCCGACGACGTTGACCGGTCCGCGGCGGTGCCCTCCCGGGCCGGGAGCACGAGCGATGACATCCGCGCCGCCTTCGGCGGATAGCGCGATGAGCCAGGAATCCCGGCCCGCTTTCCAGCGCATCGCGATCGTCAACCGGGGCGAGCCGGCCATGCGGCTGATCAATGCCGTCCGGGAGTGGAACGCCGAGGGACGGCCGGCGCTGCGGGTCATCGCCGTGTACACCGCGGTCGACCGGCGCGCGACGTTCGTCCGCGAGGCCGACGAGGCGGTGCTGATCGGCCCGGACCCAAATTCTGAGCCTGGCGACGCCGGGTTCAGCGCCAGCCCGTACCTCGACTACGCCGAGCTGGAACGGGCGCTGCGCCAGTGCCGGGCCGATGCGGTCTGGCCGGGCTGGGGTTTCGTCTCGGAGAAGGCCGAGTTCGTCGAGCTGTGCGACCAGCTGGGGATCACCTTCATCGGTCCCTCGGCCGAGGTCATGCGCCGGCTCGGCGACAAGATCGCGTCCAAGCGGCTGGCGGAACAGGCCGGCGTGCCGCTCGCCGCGTGGAGCGGCGGCCCGGTCGACGGCCTGGCGGCAGCACGGACCGCGGCCGAATCGATCGGCTACCCGCTGATGGTCAAGGCCACCGCGGGCGGCGGCGGGCGCGGCATCCGGCTGGCCAGCTCGGCCGCGGACCTCGACGAGGCCTACGAGCGCGCCAGCTCAGAGGCGGCCAAGACGGCCGGGGACGCGACGGTATTCCTGGAGCAGGCGATCCGGGGTGGCCGGCACGTCGAGGTGCAGGTCGTCGCGGACGCCGCGGGCGACGTCTGGACGCTGGGGGTCCGGGATTGCAGCGTGCAGCGGCGCAACCAGAAGGTGATCGAGGAGTCCGCCTCGACGGCGCTGGACGAGGAGCAGGAACAGGTGCTGCGCGGCCACGCCGCCGACCTGATCCGGGCGGCCGGGTACGTGAACGCGGGAACGGTCGAGTTCCTCTACGAGCCGGGCAAGCAGCTGCTGTCGTTCCTGGAGGTCAACACCCGGCTGCAGGTCGAGCACCCGGTCACCGAGGTCACCACCGGCGTCGACATCGTCAAGCTGCAGCTGCACATCGCGGCGGGCGGCACGCTGGCGCAGATCGGCGCCGCGGCGCCGCCGCCGTACGGGCACGCCATCGAGGCCCGGCTCACCGCCGAGGACCCGGAGCGCGACTTCGCGCCTGCCCCCGGCCTGATCGAGCATCTCGCCCTGCCGGCCGGTCCCGGTATCAGGGTCGACACCGGGGTGTCCGCCGGCGACGTCATCCCGCCGCAGTTCGACTCCATGATCGCCAAGGTGATCGCCTGGGGCCGGGACCGCGCCGAAGCCCGCGCCCGGCTCTCCCGGGCGATCCGGCAGACCGGCACGGTCATCGCTGGCGGCACCACGAACAAGGCCTTCCTGCTCGACCTGCTGGACCGGCCGGAGTTCATCCGCGGCGAGATCGACACAACCTGGCTCGACACGATGATGGCCGGCGGCTACACCCCGCCCCGACGGGTCGACGTCGCCCTGCTGGCCACCGCCTTCGAGGCCTACGAGGCGCACGCACGAAGCCAGCAGGATCACCTGTTCGCCTCCGCCGAGCGCGGCCGTCCGGAGGTCGGCCACGAGACATGGCATCAGGTCGATGTCCGCGCGGGCGGTGAGGCCTACCGGTTGCGGGTGTCCCGGCGCCGTCCGGACCGGTACCAGATGGATCTTGACGGCCGTTCGGTCGAGGTGGATGTCGAACGGTCGGGACGGTTCGAGCTCCGGCTGAGCGTCGGCGGCCGGACCTTCGACGTGCTCTCGGTCGTGCAGAGCCCGGACTACCTGGTCGAGGTCGACGGCGCGGTGCACCGGATCTCCGGCGGCGAGGCCGGGCTGATCCGGGCCCCGGCCCCGGCCATGGTGGTGGCCATCGGTGTCTCGGTCGGGGACGAGGTCGCGGAGGGCGACGTCGTGGCCATCGTGGAGAGCATGAAGATGGAGACGGCGCTGCGGGCCCCGGCCGCCGGCCGGGTCACCGAGGTATTCGCCGACGTCAACAGCCAGGTCGATAGCGGCACCAAGCTGATCCTGATCGAGCCGGACCCAGAACCCCCGGAACACCCAGGACAGGGGCAGGACTCCGGAACGGGCCAAGAGGACCAAGGGGAACGGGTGGATCTGGCCGCGCTGGCCGACGCGGCCCAGGCCGACGGCGGTCCCACCGCGGCCGACGCGCTTGAGGCCCTGCGCGCGATGATGCTCGGCTTCGACGTCGACGAGGACGAGGCCCGGCGGCAGCTGCGCGCGCTGGCCGCGGCGCGGGCCGAGCGGCCCGCCGATGACCCGCAGCTGCTCGCCGGTGAGACCAAGATCCTGCAGATCTTCGCCGACCTGTCCGCGCTGTGGCGCAATCGCCGGGTGTCCGGGGAGTCCGAGGCCGACTCCGGAGCTGATGCCGAGGACGCCGTCGACGACGAGGCCGCCCGCAACCCGCAGGAGTACCTGCACGCCTACCTGCGCTCCCGGGACGCCGACGTGGAAGGCCTGCCGGAGTCGTTCCGGATCAAGCTGCGCCGGACGCTGGCCCATTACGGCCTGGCCGACCTGGCGCCTTCGCCCGACCTGGGCCCGGCACTGTACCGGATCTTCCTCGCCCAGCGCCGCGCCGCGGCGCATGTGCTGGTCGTGTCCGAACTGCTGCAGTGGCGGCTGCACCACCCCGAATCACTGCTCGGCGAGGGCCGTGACGATTACCGGCGGGTCGTCGACCAGCTGGTGTCGGCCACCCAGCTGCGTCACCCGGCCGTCGGCGACCTGGCCCGCCAGGTCCGTTACCGCTGCTTCGACGCGCCGCTGATAGCGGCCGAGCAGACCCGGGCGCTCCAGCAGGTGCGCGCCGAACTTGACCGCCTGTCGGGCGACCCCGAGGTCAGGGCGGCGCAGATCGACGCCATCGTCGGCTCGGGCGAGCCGATCCTCGGCGTCTTCGCCGAACGGCACTACGCCGTCATGCTCGAGGTGATG
>PMOU01000372.1 GCA_003161205.1 Actinomycetota bacterium
GACCGGTCCAGGTCACGCTTGGACAGCTTCTTGCCCTGCTCGCTCAGCCCCCAGCCGGAGATCAGCGCCGTGCGCCACGGCACCCGGCCGAACAGCAACTCCGATTGCACCACGGAGTAGAACAGCCAGGTCCTGATGATCTCGAAGGCCTGCACNNGCCCACCCGTCGTTGATCTGCGGTGTCAGCGAGGAGACCATCCAGGTGTCCATCACATCCGGGTCCGCCTCGAGCGCCGAACCGCACGCCGGGCAGGACGCCGCCGGCGGGCTGTCCGCCAGCGGGTCCACCGGCAGGTCCTCGATACGGGCCAGCACGGGCGTCCCGCACGAGGTGCAGAACCACACCGGGAACGGCACCCCGTAACGCCGCTGCCTGCTAATGTTCCAGTCCCAGTTGAGCCCGTCGATCCAGTCCTCGAGCCGGCGCCGCATATACGGCGGGAGCCACTCGATCTCAGCCGCCCGGGCCCGGAACCGGTCGGCGTTCTCCCGCACCGCGATGAACCACTGCGGCCTGATCTGGAATTCGACCGGCGTCTGGCATCGCTCGTGCACCCCGACCACCTGCCGGACCGGAACGCTGTCCGCCAGCAGCCCCGCCGCCGCGAGGGCCTTGACGATGGCCGACCGCGCCTGGGTCAGCGGCAACCCGGCGAACTCACCCGCGAGCGGTCCCAGCCTGCCGTCGGGCTCGACCACGAGCCGCAGCGCCAGCCCGTCCCGCCGCCACTTCAGCACGTCCTCCCGGTCGCCGAACGTGCACACCATCATCAGCCCGGTCCCGTACTCCGGCTGGACCGACTCGTCGGTGAGCACGGGCACCTTGTAGCCGAACAGCGGCACCGTCGCCTCGGTTAGCCCGCGGTACCGGGCATCGGCGGGGTGGAAATAGAGCGCCACGCACGCGGGCAGCAGCTCCGGCCGGGTGGTCGCGATCAGCAATTCCCTCCCGGCCGGCCCGCCGAACCTGATCGTGTGCAGCCTGCTCGTCCGCTCCAGGTCCTCCACGTCCGCCTGGGCCAGCGAGGTGCGGTCCTCGGGGCACCACAAGATCGGGTCCTGCGCGCGCCGCAGGTATCCCGCCGTATGCAGCGTGATGAAGCTGGTCTGCGCGGTCCGCTGGCAGCGGGCGTCGATGGTCGAGTAGCGCAGCGACCAGTCGACCGACAGCCCGAGCCGCCGCCACAGGTCCTCATACCGCGCGGCCGTGCGCTGGGTCTCGGCCAGGCACAGGGCGACGAACTCGGCCCGGGGCAGGTCCGCGGCCCGCACACCGTAGACCTGCTCCACGTACCGCTCGGTGGGCAGGCCATTGTCGTCGAACCCGATCGGGTAGAAGACGCGCTCGCCGCGCATCCGCCGGTAGCGGACGATGAAGTCGGGCTGGGAGTAGCTCATCGCGTGGCCCACGTGCAGGTGCGCCGCCGATACGTACGGTGGCGGAGTGTCCACGCTGAACACCGGTCCATCCCCGTCGCGGGAGTAGGCGTAGATGTCATGCGACTCCCACAGCGCCCGGGCCGCTGCCTCCACCGCCTGGTGGTCGTACTCGCCGAGTTCCATATGAAGGGAAGGTATCCGCTCGGCCACCAGCGGCTTAATTCTTTTTCGGCCGAACGGGCCGTGGTGCGTGTCCTGGGGCATCATGACCAGGTGCCGGGGAAAGATGCCAGTAGCACTAGCTCCTAGAAGGAACCGAACCGCCTATGCCCTCCCCCCAGGTTCCCGACCTGCTCGAGGTACCGATCCCGGCCGACGGCAAAGTGATCGCCGTTAGTGATCTGCACTTGCCCCCGGTCCGTTCGGAGGTGTCCGGGCGGTCGTGTGCGACGCTGGCGCGTCACCTGGACGCCGAGGCGGGCGCGGTGACCGTCGTGCTCATCGGAGATGTGGTGGAACTGCTCGGCTACCCGGGGACGACGGCCACCGACATCCTGCGCGCGCACGAGGACCTGTGCACGGCACTGCTGGCGGTGACCGCCCGCGGCGGGCACGTCATTTACGCGATCGGCAACCATGACGGCGACCTGGCCTGGGACGTCAAGGCGGCGGACGCGGTCCGGGACATGACCGGAGCCACCCTGTGCCTGTCCGCGGACCTGGTCCTGGCCGGCGACCGGAAGGTCCGGGTGGAGCACGGCCATCAGCTCGATCCGTACAACTGCTTCTGCGACGCGCGCAACCCGCTGGACACCCCGATCGGCCATCACGTCGTCCGGGAGGTCATCCCCCGCATCGAGTTCCTGGGCCGCGGCTGGGTCGACGGCGCGCACGAGATGGCCGACCCGACCGACTTCCCTTCCTTCATCGGCTCCCGGCTCGTGTACCGCAAGCTGGGCCGGCGCCTGTGGTGGCTGATCGCGATCCCGCTGGTGATCCTGCTGCTGGTCCGGATACCCGAGTTCACCGCCTTCAGGTCCCGGTACCCGGACACGGACGTGTGGGTGCACCGGGCCGAGATCCTCGGCTACGGCGCGGTGGCCGACCTCATCGTGCTCGCCGCGGTGATCGCCATCTTGGCCCGGCGGGCCTGGGTGTCGATNNCTGGTCGCGGACGGCTACTACGGATTCATCTCGGGGCACACCCACCACCCGGAGCTAGCCGCCACCGCCGATGGCTTCTACGCCAACTCCGGGTCGTGCACCTCGGTCGTCGAGGGGATCGGCGGACGGTACGGCCTGCCTCCGGCCTACGTCCGCAATCAGCAGATCTGCTGGGTGGAGCTCGCGGCGGGCCAGGCGGAGCTGGTATCGGCCCGGGTCGAGCTGCCCGGCGCGACCCGGATGGAACGGTTCGCCGCCCGCGGCCGCAACCCGCACGCCGATACCCCGGTGCGGGTCGCCTCCTGGCCAGCCGGACCTGACTGGCCGGCCCCGGACAAGAAAGCGTGCCGCAAGCAGGCCCAGCCGCCCCAGGCGCTCCCCTCGGCCTAGCCCGCTGGCCTGGGCCNNGCTGGCCTGGGCCTAGCCCGCTGACCCAGCCCGCTGCCCTCGGCCTAGCCCGCTGCCCCTGACGCCTCCGCGGCCCTGGCTTCTTCGATCGTGAGCTCCGCCGCGGGGTCGGCTTCCAGCCGTTCATCGGGGATCGGCACGCCGCTGGCGATGGACCGGCCGTACGTGCCGTCGTCGAGCCGGTGCAGGGCCCGGTCGATGGTGTCCAGCCGGTTGCGCAGGCTCTCCGCGATGGCGTCATCCATGCCCTGGGCGTTAAGCGGCTGAGCGGCATCGGAGATGTCCCCCTCCGCGCCGTCCACTTCGGACTCCCGGTCTTCCTGCCCCGCCGCCTCGGCATCCTTGAGCAGACCCTGTACCTCATCACGCTCGGCGCGCAGCAACGTGCGTGCCCGGTCCTGGTCCATCCGGTTGTTCTCCCCTGATTGTTAGTCCCTGTGGGACGCGTGGCTATCGGAGTGGTCGTGTTCATGGGTGTCCGGCGGGCCGCCCATCATCCGCAGCATAGCGACACCGCCGGTGCGGACGAATCGCATGATCAAGGCGGCCGCAACGACGACGAAGACGATATTCAGCCAGGTGGTGTAGTCCCAGGACACGCCCTGGTCGGGGATCCTGGCGCGCGCCGGGCTCGGAATCAGGCCCAGGCCGCCGAAGACCAGCTCGACGACGTAGCCGGCCACGACCATCGTGACGTAGAACGTGCCGAGCAGGAACAGGGCCATCCGGGCCCCGTAGTACTTCCGGTAGATGTTCAGGATCGGCACGATCAGGAGGTCCGCGAAGATGAACGCGACCACGCCGCCGAAGCTGATACCGCCCTTCCAGAGCACGACCGCGAGCGGCACGTTCCCGATCGAGCACACGAAAGAGACGACGGCGACGAGAGGGCCGATGAGCGGTCCCCACAGCTTCGCCGCCAGCGGATGGCCGACCACGAAGAAGGCCCGCCAGAAACGGTCAGGGACCCAGGCCGCGATCGCCCCGGCGGCAATCAGGCCGAGGACCAGGTCCCGGATGATCGCGGCCCATTCCATCACGAAGACGTGCGCGACCGCGGTAAAGCCATCCGCGGAGAACAAGCGGCTCGCGAACGAGCCCGGCCGCTGGACCGACATGTCCATCGCGGCATGGCCTTCCATCGAGCCGGCGATGCCGCGGTCGGCCTGCTCCCGCGCTTCGGCGAGCAGCCGTTCCCGCAGCAGTAGCCGGAACAGCACGGCGACCAGCACGATCATCACCGGACCGCCGGCGAACTCGGCCAGGGTGAACTGCCAGCCCATCAGCAGCGCCAGGATCACGCCGAGCTCGATCACCAGGTTGGTCGAGGCGATCTCGAACGCCATCGCCGCGGTGAAGCTGGCCCCCTGGCGGAACAGCGCCCGCGCCAGCGCCACCGCGGCGTAGGAGCACGAGGAGGACGCCGCCCCGAAACCGGCCGCGCGCACCAGCGTGCGCGGCCGGTCATCGCCCAGCAGCCGCACGATCGTCGACCGCCTGACCACCGCCTGGATCACCGCCGACAGGGCGAAACCCAGGATCAGCGCCCAGCCGATCTCCCATGTCATCGACCCGGTGATGGACAGCGCATGCAAGATAGCGTGCGTCCGCCTCACCTCCCTGGCTCTGACCGCATGCTAGCCACCAGGCCACCGTAGACTCGCGTGCGTGAGCATGGTCCCGCAGACTCCGGCAAACCCGGCGGTTCCTGCCGTCGAAATCGGCGGGCTCGTCAAGCGGTATGGCCAGCTGGCGGCCGTCGACGGGCTGACGCTGACCGCGGACCGCGGTGCGGTGACCGGAATCCTCGGGCCGAACGGCGCGGGCAAGACCACCACCATCGAGATCTGCGAGGGCTACCGGCGACCGGACTCCGGAACGGTGCGGGTGCTCGGCCTGGACCCGGTGCACGACGCCCGCGCGCTGCGGCCGCGGGTCGGCGTCATGCTCCAGTCGGGCGGCATTCCCCCGTCCGTGCCCGCCGCCGACTACCTGCGCCTGCTCAGCCGGTTCCATACCAGCCCGATCCAGGTGGCGCAGCTGCTGGACCTGGTCGGCCTGACGGCGGTGGCCCGCACGCCGTACAAGCGGCTCTCCGGCGGGCAGCAGCAGCGGCTGTCCCTGGCCGCGGCCGTCGTCGGGCGCCCCGAGCTCGTCTTCCTCGACGAGCCCACCGCCGGCATGGACCCGCAGGCCCGGCACGCGACCTGGGACCTGATCACGCAACTGCGCACGGCGGGCGTGAGCATCATCTTGACCACGCACTTCATGGAAGAGGCCGAGCGGCTCTGCGACTACGTCGCCATCATCGATCACGGTGAGCTGGTGGCGGCGGGAACGCCCGCCACGCTCACCGGCACGGTCGGCCAGCTCAGGTTCCGGGCGCAAGCCGGCCTGGACATCGACAGCCTGCTCGCCGCCCTGCCGCCGGCCAGCGCGGCGAAGGAGTCGCCGGCCGGCCACTACGTGATCGAGGTGCACGGCAACGTGGACCCGCTGCTGCTCGCCGCGGTGACGGCGTGGTGCGCGGAGCGGGGCGTGCTCGCCAACAGCCTGCGCATCGAGAGCCGCACCCTGGAAGACGT
>PMOU01000551.1:0-1736 GCA_003161205.1 Actinomycetota bacterium
CCGCGTCCCTGGGGCGCATGCACGGCTTGGTCTC
The DNA here is from genome assembly GCA_003161205.1 of Actinomycetota bacterium. The sequence goes on from PMOU01000551.1 coordinate 35, forward strand.
GACGTCGAGGATGAGCCGGTCGAAGTCGGTACGCTGCTCGACCCGGGTGGCTTCCACCTTGTACGTCACCCGCAGCACGGGCGAGTAGATGGAGTCGATCGGCACCCGGCCGATCTCCTGGCCGGGCTGCTTGTTCTGCGTCGCCGAGACGTAGCCGCGACCGCGCTCGACGGTCAGCTCCATCTCGAGCTTGCCCTTGGCGTTCAACGTGGCCACGTGCAGCTCGGGGTTGTGCACCTCGACGCCGGCCGGCGGCGCGATGTCGGCCGCGGTCACGTCGCCGGGGCCCTGCTTGCGCAGGTACATCACGACTGGCTCGTCGTGCTCGGAGGAGACCACCAGTTCCTTCAGGTTCAGGATGATGTCGGTGACATCTTCCTTCACGCCGGGGACCGTGGAGAACTCGTGCAGGACGCCCTCGATCCTGATACTGGTGACGGCCGCGCCCGGAATCGAGGACAGCAGCGTCCGCCGGAGCGAGTTGCCGATCGTGTAACCGAAACCCGGCTCGAGCGGCTCGATCACGAACCGGGACCGGAATTCGTCTACCTGCTCCTCGGCGAGGGAGGGGCGCTGAGCGATGAGCATGGAACTTCCTTTCCGCGACGCCCGCTATATGACGTCGGTGCTGGCCCCCGGGGGGCGGAGCCCCCCCGGGGACCCCCCTTTTCAGGGGGGCTCCGCCCCCCTGANNGCCCCTGCGGGCCCCCGGAGGTGGGGGGTTGATGCGTTACTTCTGTACTTCGGTTACTGCTTAATCGGGTGGTACTCGACTATTGGTTACTTCGAGTAGAACTCGACGATTAGCTGTTCTTGGACTTGGGTGTCGATCTGGGCGCGGACGGGAATCGAGTGCACCAGGACGCGCATCTTTTCGGGAACGACTTCGAGCCAGGCCGGCACGGTACGCTCGCCGGCCTCGGCCCGCGCGATCACGAACGGGGTCATCTCGAGGAACTTGGGCATTACCTCGACGATGTCGTTCTCGCTGACCCGGTAGGAGGGGATGTCGACCTTCTTGCCGTTCACCGTGAAGTGGCCGTGGGTGACCAGCTGGCGGGCCATGTCGCGGCTCTTGGCGAAGCCGGCCCGGAAGACGACGTTGTCCAGGCGGCGCTCGAGGAGCTGGAGCATGGTCTCGCCGGTCCGGCCGTGCTTGCTGGCCGCTTCGACGTAGTAGCCGTGGAACTGCCGCTCCAGGATGCCGTAGATCCGGCGGGCCTTTTGCTTCTCCCTGATCTGCGTCAGGTAGTCGCCTTCCTTCGGGCGGTTCCTGCCGTGCTCGCCCGGCGGGTAAGGCCGGATCTCGATCGGGCACTTGGGCGAGTCACACTTGGCGCCCTTCAGGAAGAGCTTGGTCTTTTCCCGGCGGCAAAGCTTGCAGTCCGGGCCTGTGTATCGAGCCATCTGTCGCTATCTCCTGTCGACTCAATCAGACCCGGCGCCGCTTCGGCGGCCGGCAGCCATTGTGCGGAACGGGGGTCATGTCCTGAATCGAGCCGACCTCAAGCCCGGTCGCCTGCAGCGACCTGATGGCGGTCTCGCGGCCCGAGCCCGGACCCTTGACGAAGACGTCGACCTTGCGCATGCCGTGTTCCATCGCGCGGCGCGCGGCGGCCTCCGCCGCCATCTGCGCGGCGTACGGCGTGGACTTGCGCGAACCCTTGAAACCGACCTGGCCGGCGGACGCCCATGAGATGAC
>PMOU01000551.1:1763-3506 GCA_003161205.1 Actinomycetota bacterium
GTCTTCTTCTTGCCCTTGCGGGTACGGGCGTTGGTCTGGGTCCGCTGTCCGTGCACCGGCAGCCCGCGACGATGGCGGATGCCCTGGTAGCAGCCGATCTCGACCTTGCGCCTGATGTCAGCCTGAACCTCGCGGCGCAGGTCGCCCTCGACCTGGTAGGTGGAGTCGATCCAGTCACGGAGCTTCATCAGCTCTTCGTCGGTAAGGCTGTTGACCCGGGTATCGCCGCTGACGCCGGTCGCCTCAAGCGTCTGCAACGCCCTGGTGCGGCCGATCCCGTAGATATAGGTGAGCGCGACCTCGACCCGCTTATCGCGGGGCAGGTCCACTCCAGAAAGCCTGGCCATGTGCGGGCAGTTCTCCTTCGTCTCGCGGAGGTCCTTCGCGCCGCTCCCATGCCCTGCCCGGACATGGCCCCGGCCTCCGTCCGGGGGTCGCAGCTTGATCTAGCTGCTGCGGCGCGCGTATCTAGTGGTGCGGCGGGGCGTCAGCCCTGCCGCTGCTTGTGCCTCGGGTCGGTGCAGATGACCATGACGCGGCCGTGCCGACGGATGATCCGGCACTTGCTGCAGATCTTCTTGACGCTCGGCTTGACCTTCACGGTGATGTCTCCAGCTGCATATTGCCTGTTTACTATGACTTGTTACTTGTACCGGTACACGATCCGCCCGCGACTGAGGTCGTATGGGCTGAGCTCTACGACAACCCGGTCGTCAGGCAGGATGCGGATGTAGTGCATCCGCATTTTCCCGCTGATATGAGCGAGAACCTTGTGCCCGTTGTCCAGCTCCACCCGGAAGAAGGCGTTCGGGAGCGACTCGACAACCGTGCCTTCAATCTCAATGGCGCCGTCTTTCTTGGGCATGTCCTCCGCACTTCGCTGTTTGGTATGGCCCGCGCCGAAGCGCGGTCTGGTGGCCGTACTCGCCGGGAGCGGCAAGCCTGCCTCGCCTGGCTCACGCCGACGAGACGGGAAAACCGGGAAAAGCGCTCTTGGGCCGGTACGTGCTCGCGTGCGCGAACCTCGCATTCCGACCAGCTGGAAAACCAGCAGATGGGCCGGTGACGAGTGTACTCGACCCACCGCCCCAACGCGAACTGCCTATGTTTAAGACACTGACCGGCCCGGCACTATTCCCGCGGGCGTTGCGCCCGCCGGATCAGCGCCCAGATCCAAGGTACCGCTATTAGTGCCCACCACGGGAACCAGGTGCCGCCGCCGACCACGGCCGCGACCGCCCAGATCGCGATCAGGGCCGACGTGACCACGGCCCAGGCCCCCATGGCAACGGTACCCGGCGTGAACCTGACCGGGCTGCCGGACCCGCCATGGTCGGCCGGCAGCAGCGACTGACCCCGGCTCGGCGGGATCCGCCGCAGGGACGCGTCCGGCAACTGGTACAGGTCGATGGCCGGCAGGTCCCCCATCAGCTCGTCGATCTCGCCGAGCGTCTTGGCGTCCAGGGCCTTGTTCATCCGCTCGTGAAATTCCTCGGCGGTCAGCCGGCCCGCGGCGTGATGCTCGCGCAGCAGTGCCGTGGCGCGGTCGCGATCCGCGTCCGAGGCGCGGATCCGCGGATCACCGGGCACCGGTCACCCTCCTAGGTCGGCGGAATCCTCACACGGTCCGTCTTCCTAGTATCGCCGAGCCCAGCTTCCCCTACGCCCCGGGGGAAAGGCCCCTCCCCCGCAGGGACCCGAGCCCCAGGCCGTGGGCCGCGGGCCGGGGGCCGGGGGCCGGGG
>PMOU01000190.1:0-33014 GCA_003161205.1 Actinomycetota bacterium
TCGCGCAGCATGACGGTGAGCTCGCGGCGGGCCAGGTGCGCGCCCAGGCAGAAGTGAGGTCCCGCCGCGCCGAAACCCACGTGCGGGTTCGGCGTGCGGGTGATGTCGAACCGCTCGGGGCCGGCGAACACGGCCTCGTCGCGGTTCGCCGAGTAGTAGTACAGCACCGCTTTGTCACCCGCGCGGTAGTCCTGCCCGTTCATGGTGTAGTCCCGGGTGAGGGTCCGGCGCATGAACAGGACCGGTGAGGCGTACCGCACGATCTCCTCGACCGCCCCCTGGATCCGGTTCTCGAAGTCGCCGAGCAGCAGCGCACGCTGGGCGGGGAACTCGGTGAACAGCATCAGCGCGTGCGACAGGGCGGTACGGGTGGTCTCGTTGCCCGCCACCACCAGCAGGATGAAAAACGAGGCGAGCTCGGCGCTGGTNNCCGTCGATGTTCGCGGTCACCAGCGCGGAGACCAGGTCATCAGCAGGCGCCCGCCCGCGATCGGCGGCCAGGCCGGTAACAAGGTCGGCGAGGGCCTGCCCGGCGCCGAGGATCTGGCCCACCGCCTCATCGAGATCCTGGCTCAGGAACTCCGGATCCGACCCGGACAAGATGATGTTGCTGTTGGCGATGACCATCTCATGCGCCTCGCCGGGGATGCCCATCATCTCGCAGATGATCTTCAGCGGCAGCCGGGCCGCGACGTTGGGCACGAAATCGCACGGTCCGGTGGCCAGCAGGTCATCGACGATCGCGGCGGCGGCCAGGCGGACGTCATCTTCGAACTTCGCGATCAGCCGGGGGCTGAACGCGCGGGAGACGATCCGGCGCAGCCGGGCGTGCCGGGGATCGTCCATGTTGATCATCGAGCCGAAGTACTCGTTGAAGTCGGCGGGCAGATCGATGATGTTCGTCGCGCCGCGGCCGGAGCAGAACACCTCGGGATGACGGCTCGCCTCGACCACGTCCGCATGCCGGACCAGGGCGTAGTAGCCCGGGCCTGGTTCACCGAACGGGGCGATGGGCTCGGGGTAGAACCGCGGCCGCTGCTCAGCCCGCAGCATCGCGAAAGAGGCGGCGCGGTCGGCGAGCGACTGGCCCCAGAACGCCATGTCGGACAGGTCAATCCCGGCAGGGGTCATCACCGGCTCCTGAGGTTACTCCCGGCTGCGCTCGCGCCTCTTCAGCACGACCAGCGTGCCGATGATGAAAACCAGCAGCAAGCCTGATAGCACATAGTCCATACCATTCGCCTCTCCGTTTTCCGCAGCTTAGCAGGGCAGACTGACCGTGCCGCGAGCCGCGGCACGCTGGTGCCAGCAGGCGGCGGGCCTACGCTGATCGTGTGACCCGGCCCGCCGCGTGCCTTATCGACGTCTACGAGACCATCCTGAGCTGCGATTTCTCGCGGCACAGCAGGGAATTGCCGGCGCTGGCCGGGGTGACGCCGCAGGACTGGCGCGCAGGGACCAGCCGCCTGGGGCCGTTGTTCAACGTCGGCCGGCTGACCAAGACCGAGGGGTTCGGTCAGGTCCTGCGGGAATGCGGCGTCGAACCGCGGGCAGACCTGGTGCGCGCGCTCCTGGAGGCGGACCGGGAACTCCTGCTGGCCTCCGCGCACCTGTATGACGACTCCCTCCCGTTTCTTTCCGAGCTCAGATCGCACGGCGTCAGGACCGCGATCGTCAGCAACTGCTCCGAGCACACCCGCGAACTGCTGGTCAAACTCGGCGTGCCGGAACTTGTCGACGCGGTGGTTCTCTCGTGTGAGGTGGGCGCGGCCAAGCCGTCGGCGGAGATATTCCGGCACGCGCTGGACCAGCTCGGCGTGCAGGCCGGCGCCGCGCTGTTCGTGGACGACCAGGCGGCTTTCTGCGCGGGCGCCGTGGCCGTGGGCATCAGCGCGGCGCAGATCATCCGCGACGGGACCCACGGGGCCGGCCGGGTCCGCGCGGCCGGCCGGGTCGACGGGACGGCGCCGACGGCGGGAACTACCGTGGTCCGGTCGCTGCCGGAAGTCGGGGCCATGCTCTGGACGTAAGCAAGTCCAGGGCAGCTCTTAGTCGCGGATATCGCGTTGGTGAAACTCCGGCAAGACGTCCGCGACCGTGACAAAATCCCCGTCGACATGCAGCACCGTCAGTCCGTGGTGAACGGCTGTGGCGCAGACCAGCAGATCGATAGGACCAGGGCCGCGGTGCTGTCCCTTCTGGGTGAGTTTGTACTGCGCGTTGTCCACCCAGCGCCAGCCGCTCTTCGGAACTGGCGCGGGGCCGCAGAGGGTATCGAGCTCACCGGCTAGCTCGTCGCGGTGGGCCGGACCAGTGGCCGAGTACAGGAACTCCACGCGAGTCGGCTCACATACCCGCAGCGCTCCGGCGGAAATCTGGTCCGCCCAGACTGCCATCACGGCCGGGGTGCGCAGCAAGTGCCACAACCCCGAGGTGTCGAGAAGGTAACCGATCAACCCAGAGCTGCCTTGCGCGCGGCCTTGGCCGCGTCGTGAGCCGCGGCTGCGCTATCGAACTCGCCTTGGGCGGCACGCGCGGCTAGCTTTTCGGCTGCTTCCAGGCGCTTGACTCGCGCTGCGTACTCCCGCAGCGCGGTGTTGACGGTTTCCTTCTTGGTACTGGTACCCATGAGGCGCATCGCCTCGGACAGCGCATCGTCATCGATGTCGATCTGCGTGACACTCATAAGGCACCTCCAATGTTGGCCTCATACAAAATTAACATACATAGCCAACAAAGGCGGTGATGGTCGCGGCCAGACAATCTGACTTATTCGCCAGCCCCGTCGATTACCAGGAAATTCCGGGCCGGCCGATATGGAGAACCGGTATCGTACGGTGTCGTGCTGGATGGCGAGCTGGTCTTCGTGCCGAGCGAGATTCCCCGGCGAGGCGTGTTCGCGCACTGGGGCACTGGCTCGGGATCCGCCAAGCTGGAACTGGTCTTCCCGCGCGGCTCCCACGACCTGCGCAAGCGTCTGGTCTCGGCGGACCTCATCCCGCTCGGCGAGGCTCTTCCCGCGTTGCTGGCCATTGGTCCCGACGAGCAGGCCGGGCAGCCGATGCGGCGCAGCGCTCGAGTATGGGCCGCGGCCGCGGCGGCGGGCGTTGGCCTGGTGGCCCGCGGCAGGCTTCTGCCGACCGTCGGCGCTGACGACACGGACGTCTGGCGCACCGGACCCCTCGATCCGGCAGATCTTAGCTGGCTGCGTGAACTCGCCGCCGCATTCCCGCCGGCCGCGCACGCGCTGGCGATTCCCGGCTCGCGTCCGATCCGGCTTCGGTCTCCGGATGCGCTGATCCGCGACCTCTGGGACGCGATCGCCGACATGATCGCACGCTCGCCCGCCGCGCCGAGGATCACCGCGTCGCCCGCGTTCGCCGCCGCCGAGCCAACCCGGATCAGCGATCTCGCGGAGTGGCTCGCCGATACTTCCGACGGGCTGTCAGCCGGGGCACGCCTCGGTCTTCGGATCGAGGCGGTCGCGGCGCAACCCATGGCCGACGACGAGGAGGACTACCCGGGTGCCGGGGAGGCGGATCCGGCCGAAGGGCACGAAGGGCTGGGCGGGTCCTTGGGGGAGGATGGGCCCGCGCCTGAGTTCCGGCTGGTGGTGCAGTTGCGCAGCAACGCCGATCCGAGCCTGATCGTCGATGCCGCCGCGTTGTGGAGCCAGCCGGAGACGGTGCTGTCCAGGTTCGGCTCCCAGGCGGAGACGGACCTGCTGCTGGCGCTTCGGCGCGGCGCGGCGATCTGGTCGCCGCTGGGTCAGGTGCTGCGGCAAGCCAGCCCGTCGGTCATCGACCTCGATGACGACGCGCTCACCAGCCTGCTCGGACCGGCGGCCGAGGAACTGGCGGGCAGCGGCATCGAAGTGCTCTGGCCGTCCAGCATGCTCGGTGATGGCCTCAAGCTGAGGGCAGTCCCCACCCCGGCGCCGGAGAAACTGACGGACGCCGGGTTCGGCCTCGCGGCGCTGCTGGATTTCCGGTGGCAGCTCACGCTCGCTGGCGCGCTGCTCGACGCCGATGAGATCGCCGCCCTGGCCGAGGCGAAACGGCCGCTGATCAGGCTGCGGGGCCGCTGGGTGATCCTCGATCCGGCCCTGCTCGACCGGCTGCGCCGCCCGCCGCGGACGCGGATGCGCACCTCCGAAGCACTCGGCGCCGTCCTCGCGGGCTCGGCGGAGATCGACGGCGAGATCGTCGAGGTGGTCGCGGAAGGCCCGCTCGCCGACTTGGCCGCCCGGGTCGCGGACCTCGCGTCCGCTCCGGTGCCACTCGATCCGCCGCAAGGGCTCGTGGCGACATTGCGGCCATATCAGCAGCGGGGGCTGTCCTGGCTGGCCGCGATGTGCGATACGGGGCTCGGTGGCTGCCTCGCCGATGACATGGGGCTCGGCAAGACGATCCAGGTGATCGCGCTCCACCTGCACCGGCGAGAAGCCAAGGCGGGCCCCACCCTTGTGGTGTGCCCGGCGTCGCTGCTCGGCACCTGGGAGCGTGAGGTGCGCCGGTTCGCCCCCGACGTCCCGGTCCGCCGGTACCACGGCGGCGGACGGCACCTGCAGGATCTAGCCGTCGATGAAGATCGTCCTGGTCACCTACGGCGTGGTCCTTCGAGACTCGGCTCGGCTCGGCCGAGGTCGGCTGGGGTCTGGTGGTCGCCGACGAGGCGCAGCACGCCAAGAACCCGCTGTCACGGACGGCACGCGAACTGCGGGCGGTACCCGCGGCCGCCAGGGTCGCGCTGACCGGGACGCCGGTGGAGAACCGGCTATCGGAACTGTGGTCGATCCTCGACTGGACGACGCCAGGGCTGCTCGGCCACCTGGAAACCTTCACCCGCCGGGTGGCGGTGCCGGTCGAGCGGTATCGCGACGCCGAGGCGACCACCAGGTTCGCCGCTCTCATCCGGCCGTTCCTGTTGCGGCGCAAGAAGACCGACCCCGGCATCGCGCCCGAACTGCCGCGCAAGACCGAGACGGACCTGTTCGTGCCGCTGACCGCCGAGCAGGTAACGCTGTATGAGGCGATGGTCCGCGAGACGATGGAGGCGATCGAGACCAGGCAGGGGATCGAGCGGGCCGGCCTGGTGTTCAAGCTGCTCACCGCGCTGAAGCAGATCTGCAACCATCCGGCTCAGTACCTCAAGCAACCGGGACCGCTGGCTGGTCGGTCCGGGAAGCTGGCCGCGTTCGACGAGCTGACCGACGTTATCTTGGCGGGCGGCGAATCGATGCTCGTCTTTTCCCAGTACACCCAGATGGGGACGCTGCTGCAACAGCATCTCGACGCACGCGGGATCGGCTCCCTGTTCCTGCATGGCGGCGTTCCCGTGCCGCGCAGGGAGGAGATGGTGGCCCGGTTCCAGGCCGGCCAGGCACCTGTATTCCTGCTGTCGCTCAAGGCGGGCGGCACCGGCCTGACCCTAACTCGCGCCACTCACGTGCTGCACTACGACCGGTGGTGGAACCCGGCGGTGGAGGATCAGGCCACTGACCGGGCGTACCGGATCGGCCAGGACCGCCCCGTACAGGTGCACCGTCTGATCGCCGAGGGGACGCTCGAAGACCGTATCGCGGCCCTGCTCGAGACCAAACGTGAGCTCGCCGATGCCGTGATCGGTTCTGGCGAGGGCTGGATCGCCGAGCTATCCGACGCCGAGCTATCCGAGCTCGTCAGCCTGCGAGCCGCCCCGTGAGCGACATGACGGGCGACATGACGGGCGACATGGCCGGGACAGGCCCGGCGGGTTCCGCGCAGCCAGTCTTCGGCCGGACCTGGTGGGGCAGAGCGTGGCTGGAGGCGCTGGAGCAGCGAGCGCGGCTGGACCCTGACCGGCTGCCACGCGGCCGGGACTACGCGCGCTCCGGCGCGGTCGGTGACCTGACTATCGCCCCTGGTGAGGCTCGTGCTCAGGTTCAGGGCCGCAAGACGGAGCCGTATGAGGTCAGAATCCGGGTGCGGCGGTTCACTAACGACGAATGGGACCGGGTGCTCGAGGCCATCTCCACCCGGCTCGGCCACGCGGCGGCGCTGCTCGATGGCGAGCTGCCCCCTGAGATCGCCGACGATGCGGCCAGCGCAGGGCTTGACCTTCTTCCCGGCGGCGGCGAGCTTGGGCCGCGCTGCAGCTGCCCGGACGACGCGGACCCGTGCAAGCATTCGGCGGCGGCCTGCTATCTCCTCACCGATGCGCTGGACGCCGACCCCTTCACCCTTTTTCTTCTCCGCGGACGGACCCGTGATCAGGTCCTAGCCGGGGTCCGGGCCCGACGGCGCGGCGCAGCCTCCGGTGCGGCGGCCTCGGCGGGAGGCGCACCGGGGTCCGCGGCGGGTGACCCAGCCGGGACACCGTCAGCGGCCTGCCCACCGGCCGCCGATGCGGGCGTGGACGCCAGGGCGGCGTTCGGTTCGACATCGTCCGAGCCGATTCCCGCCGTGCCGTTGCCGCCCAGGCGACCGGGTCATCCCGCGGCTCTTCCGGTAGATCCGCCGCCTTGGCGCTCCGGTCTTCGTGATGACCTGCTGGAACTCGCCGCGGATGCGGCCAGCCGGGCCTGGGACATGGCGATGGGCCTGGCGGCCGACGTCGGGCTGACCCTTGACCTTGACGCCGACCTAGCTCGCCGGGCCGCCCGGGCGCTGGGCACGCCGACGTTCGCTGTGCTCGCGGCGCGCTCTGGTGTCGGTGAACGTGACCTCGCCCGCCAGGCGCTGGCCTGGCGGCAGGGAGGCATGACCGGCCTGGAATCGCTGCGGGCCGAATGGGACCCGGCCGCGGACGATCCGGACGCTGTCGAGCTGCTGACGGCGGCGCGGGCGGTGCTGCGCGCCAAGGCCGGCGCGGCGGAAACCCTCCAGGACAACCGGATCACCGCGGGCCACCTGCAGTTGCGGCTCGGCCGGGATCTGCGCTGGTACCCGTACACACGTTCGGACCAGGACTGGGAACCCAGCGGCTCGCCCGATACCGATCCGGCCCAGGCCCTCGCGGACCTCTGACCGCCGGGGCCTACCCTGATCGGGTGGCCCGACTCGACGCATGTCTCCTGGATGCCTACGACACCATCGTGTACACCGACTTCAGGGCGTACCGCAATGAGCTGCCGAAGCTGGCGGGCATCCCCGCGGATGCCATGTTCCGCGAGTTCAGGCGGCTCGCGCCCGCGCTGTCCGTCGGGGAGATCTCGATCACCGGGGCATACGCGCAGATCCTGCAGGCGTGCGGCGTCGAGCCCCGGCCCGGCCTGGTGCGCGCGCTGGCGGACAAGAGCCGGGAACTGCTGCTGCTGTCGGGGCGCCTGTACGACGACGTCCTGCCGTTCCTGCGGATGCTCAGGGCCCGCGGCATCAAGGTCGCGATCGTCAGCAACTGCGACGAGAACACGCGCGATCTGCTGGTGGAGCTCGGGGTGGCCGCGCTCGCCGACGCCCTGGTCCTGTCCAACGAGGTCGGCGCGGCCAAGCCGGCGGCTGAGATCTACCAGTACGCGCTGGACAAGCTCGGCGTCGGGCCCGACGTCGCGCTGTTCGCCGATAACAACGCGACGTTCTGCGGGGGCGCGGCGGCCCTGGGGATCCGCGCGGTGCAGGTCGTCCGGAAGCTTCAGGAACCCGGGGGCGAGGAAGGGCTCACGGTGGTCCGCTCGCTGGAGGAGCTTGAGGCCCTTCTCTGAACGGGCCCGGATCGGTGCGGACAAGCGTGTCGAACAGGTGAGTGAGCTCGGCGGCCGGATCGCTGGTGAGGCCGCTGTGGACGGGGCCGGGCTGGACGATCGTGGATCGTGGGGCGGTGAGCCAGCGGAACCGCTCACCGAAGGGGCGGCCGGCCAGCGGTCCTTCGGTGCAGGCCCGGCCGAACGCCGCCAGGGCCGACCGGATGGCGTCCACGTCGGCCGCGGGGTCGAGCGCCAGCAACCGGGTCACGTCCAGCTCGATCCGGGCGGACAGGTACCGGTAGCTGTGCGAGTAGACGACCACCCCGACATTGATGGCCTCCCCCCGCTCGACCCTGGGGACCACGCGGACCAGCGCATACTCGAAGACCTCGGTCATCTGATCACCTCGGGGACGATCGGGGCGCGCCGCAGGAGATGGTCCACGTAGGCTTCGGCGCCGCGGTCGCCGAACCACTCGGGCGGCACCAGGGCGGTCACGTGCTGGAGCAGGGGTTCGGTGATCTGGGGAGCGAGCACCGCATGGGCCGCGGTTAGTTCGGTGGCACGGTCCCTGAGCACGTGCTCGCTGGCGTCGAAGGACCGCCCGGGATCCACGGTTGGCCAGTTGTGGTGGAAGTACAGCGCCGCGCCGTGATCGATGAGCCAGATGTTGCGGTGCCAGACCAGCAGGTTCGGGTTGCGCCAGGTGCGATCCACGTTCTGCACGAGCGCATCGAACCAGAGCACCTGGCTGGCGAAGTCACGGTCGGCCGTCCAGCCGAGCGGATCGAAGCCGGCCGAACCGGGCAGGAAATCCACGCCGAGGTTCAGGCCCTCGCTGGCCCTGAGCAGATCCTGGATCTCCGGGTCGGGTTCGCTGCCCGGAATACGCGGGTCGAGCTCGGCGAGGACCAGCTCCGGGGTACGCAGGCCGAGCCGGCGGGCCAGCTCGCCGGCGATGATCTCGGCGACCAGCGCGAGGGGGCCCTGCCCGGCGCCGCGGAACTTCATCACGTAGGTGCCGAGATTGTCCGCCTCGACCAGAGCAGGCAGCGACCCGCCCTCCCGCAGCGGAGTCACGTACCGCGTCACCGTGACATGTTCAAGCACGCGGGCCAGGCTATCGCCCGCGCCCGGTCCTGCGGGCCGACGGGGCGCAGCGGACCTACAGCGTGGGCGCCAGCCCGAACGCCGGGAACAGGCCCGCGTTGAACGTGGTGATCTCCGCGATGACGCCGCCGTCGATCCGCATGACGTCGAGCTTGAACGCGCGGAACTCGCGGTCGCCGGGCCGGCGCAGGTAGCCGGCCGCGGCCGGCATCCGGTTGGCGGCGACCGGGATCACCCGCCACGCCCCCATCGCGGCCGCGTCGGCCATGAGGGGCCGGATCGCCTCGGCCCCGTCGAAGCGCATGGGGAACGGCGGCATCGTGATCCGCAGGTCCTGGGCGGCGATCGCGATGGCGGCTTCGGGGTCACACCGTTCGTGCGCCTGGATGAACCGCTCGAGAAGGTCGCGTTCGGCCGCACTCGGCTCCCGTGCGGACCACTCGGCGCGCCGGGCGGGCAGGTGCGACTGCATCGTCGCCCGGGCCCGCTGCAGCGCGCTGTTGGCCGCCGCGACGCTGGTGCCGAGCGTCGCGGCGGTTTCGCTGGCCGGCCAGCCGAGCAGGTCGCGGGCGATCAGCGCCGCGCGCTGCCGCGGCGGCAGGACCTGCAAGACCGCCAGGAAGGCCAGTGAGATCGTCTCCCGCGCGATGGCCACCGACTCCGGCTGCTCCTCGCTCGGCGCGACCGCCTGGTCAAGCAGCAGGTCCGGATACGGCTGGAGCCACGAGATCTCGGCGAACGACCGGCCGGACGTCCGCCGCGCATTGCGCCGCAGCATGTCCAGGCAGACGTTCGTCGCGATCCGGTACAGCCACGCGCGGACCTGCGGACCGCCGTCGAAGCCGGACCGGCCGCGCCAGGCGTTCAGGAACGTCTCCTGGACCGCGTCCTCGGCCTCGTCGAACGAGGCGAGCATGCGGTAGCAGTGGACGTGCAGCTCACGCCGGTGCCGTTCGGTGAGGGCGGCGAACGCGGGCTCGTCACCCTGGTCCGGATAATTCATCGTCAGCCCTCCTGGAGTCGGCGGAATCGGCCGGTCAGCGATTCTGCCCCTTGTAACGCCAGGCCCGGGTGAAACTCATCGGTGGCGCGATGAGACGTCCGGGCTCACGGGCCCGGATGCAGCGAGACCCGGGCGAACCGTTCCAGCGGGTGCGGCGTCGCCCCAGACGGCGCCAGGACCAGGCCGTCGGCCCGGATAGCCGGCGCCGGCGGCGCGGCACCGCGCTGTACGGCCTGCACCAGCTTGCGCATCCGGCGCTGGATCGCCAGGTAGAAGCGCTGCTGAGTCCAGCGGCCGAACAGCCGGAACCCCCAGCGGACGACCAGGTTCGGGATCGGCGCTGGCCGTGAATAGCCGGACACGCGGAAGGTGACCCGGCCGGTGCCTAGGTTCTTGATCACCTCGTAATTGAGGCGCCCCTGCTCCAGGTGACCCTCGAGCGTCTGGTAGCTCCAGCCCCAGACCCGCTCGGGACCGCTGTCCGCGTCCCTGGTCTCATCGATGACCCTGGTGACCCGGACGCCGAGATAAAACCGCAAGCCGAAGAACCTGCCCTCGAGCAGCATGTCGCGGCCCGCGAGTTCACTGTCGCCGCGGTAGACCGCGCGCAGGATCCGGGGCTCGGCGAACTCGTACTCCCGGACCAGAGCACATCCGGTCTCCCAGGGACCGCCGGGCACGGGCGGTCCTGGGAGCTCCTGGCCGATGACCGCGTCGCCGGAGTCGACGTGCCAGTGCCCGTCCGGCCGGCCGTCCTGCGGCGCCCGCGCCGGGTCGTAGTTAACCCGCAGGCGGCGCAGCCCGGCGAGCGCGGTGGCCTCGTCGACCGAGCCGAGCAGTGCCTCCCGCAATTACTCGGCCCTCTGGACGGAATCGCCGATGAGCCAGAGTGTGGGCGGCCACAGCCCGACGAACAAAGCACGCCGCTCGGCGTTGCCGCGCTCGTCCTGATCGACGGTCTTCGCCCGGATCCACAAGCCGATGCACAGCCCCACCGACGCCATCGACGCGGCGTGCAGATACGTACTGCGCAGCCCGGCCCGCCGCAGCGCCTGCCCCGTAGTCATCCAGAACCTCCCTATCCGGCCCCCGCAGCCCGGAACGGCCGCCTGGCATGGGACGATCCTGCCATGGCGACGGCGAGCCGGCCGGACCGGCTGGGGATAGTGCTCCGCTGGCCGGTCGGGATCGCCCTGGTCAGCTGGCGGTACATGTGGCGAACCACTCCCCTGCACCGCTCCGAAGAAGCCGGAAGCAGCGCGGACCTGCCGGGTCCGCCGGAGCAAGACAATGACGCCGAGGACGGACGCCAGCCGCTCGCGGCGGGCTTCGGCCCGCTGCTGCACCGCTCGTACGCGGTCCGGATCGTGGGCAGCGACTTGAGCCCGGCGGCGCTGATCGACGTGGTGATCGCCAATCTCAACCGCGCCGCGCCGGAGATGGCGGTGTTCCGCAAGACCCGCGGCACGAGCGACGAGCTACGCCGCGGTGACGAGTTCCTCGTCCGGATGCCGGGACCGTGGGACGGCCCGGTCCGGGTGATCCGCCGGGACGACAGCTCCTTCCGGCTCGGCACCCTGATCGGTCACCTGGAGGCAGGGGAAATCGAGTTCCGGGCGGCACCGGCCGGGGACGCCCTTGGTTTCGAGATCGAATCCTGGGCCAGGGCCGGAGACCGGCTCGCCGACGTCCTCTATAACAAGCTGCGGCTGGCCAAGGAGATCCAGCTGAACATGTGGTCCCACTTCTGCGTCCGGGTCGCGGCGCTGGCCGGCGGCCGCCCGCGCGGCGGCGGCACCATCCGCACGCGGTGGGTCCCCTGGCCGCCGCCGCGGGATCAGGACGGCTGAGCCGGACGCTGCGGTTACAGACCGAATTGCGCGTGGAGGTCCGCCGGGACCAGGTCGGCGTATTCGCGGTGCCCGGTAATCCAGCTCAGCACGAACGGGCAGTACGGCAGGACCGTCAGGTCCCGCTCACGGGCCGCGTCCAGAGCTGACTGAACGAGGCGCCCGCCTACTCCGTGACCGCGGAAACGGCCGTCGGTCTGGGTATGGGTAAAGGCGATCTGGTGGCCGCGGATTTGGTACTCGGCAAATCCGGCGAGCTCGCCGTCCGCGCGGATCTCGAACCGCGCCCGGTCTGGATGGTCGGTCACCTGCAGGTCCATGACACCTCCGGGATCATAGGCTATCCGTCGGTGCCACCGGAGGGACGCTGCCCTGTATCACTGGGGCCGGACTCGTGCGGTAGCGAGTGAAGGCAGGGAATCCGAACGCGATCAGGGCGGCGACGGCGAAGCAGGCGATACCGCCGCTCACCGCGCTGAACGCCGGCGAGGTCAGCGAGGCGACCGTGCCAGTTTCGACGTTGCCGAGCGGGGCGCCGCCGCTGCCGATGATGTACTCCACGCTGGAGACCCGGCCGCGGAACTCGTCCGGCGTCAGCGTCTGGACGATGAAAGCGCGGAACGTCACGGTCAGCGTGTCGGCGGCGCCCGCGACCGCGAGGGTGACCAAGGCGAGCGGCAGGCTGCGGGTCAGCCCGAAGCAGGCGATCGCCGCGCCCCAGATCATCGTGCCGGCCAGCAGGCCAAGGCCCTGCCGCGAGATCCGCACGGTCGAGCCGGACATCGCCGCCGCCAGCAGGCCGCCGACACCGACGGACGCGTTGAGAAAGCCCAGGGTCTGCGGGCGGCCGCCGAAGTGCGCGGCATTCAGGGCCGGGAAGATCGCCACCGGCAAGCCGAGCAGCATGGCATCCAGATCGGTGAGGAACGCCGCGACAAGCACCGGGCGGCGGCGGATGAACCGCAGGCCTTCGGCGGTCGCGCGCAAGCTGGGCCGAGCGGTCCCGCGCCTGGCCGCGCCGGGCTTGGCCGCACTGGGCTTGGCCGGGGATTGCGCTGACTGCGGGCGCATCGCGGGCAAGCGCGCGGTGGCGTACAAGGAGGCGAGGAAGCTGACCGCGTCGATGGCGTAGCACGTCCGCAGGCCGAACGCCCCGGCGATCACCCCGGCCAGCGCCGGACCGAACAGCATGGTGATGCGCCCGGTGAGCGTGTTCAGCGCGAGCGCGGCGGTGAGCCGGTCCGGGGGCACGAGCCGCGGCACGAACGTCCCGCGCGAGGGGGCGCTCGTCGCCTGCAGCACGGCCTGCACCAGGGCCAGCAGGTACAGCAGCCACAGCCGGCCGAACTCGGCGTAGGCCTGAACCGCGAAGGCGGCCGAGACCGCCATCAGGCCCACGCTGGTGGCCAGCGCGAGCTTGCGGCGGTCGACCGCATCGGCGATCGAGCCGCCGAGCAGGCCGATGATCAGCACCGGGACGAAGGTCAGCCCCAGCAGGCCTACGTCGAGCGAGGACCGGGAGATATCCCAGATCTGCAGCACGACGGCGAAACTCGTCATCGAGCTGCCCAGCGACGACAGCAAGCCGCCGACCAGCAGGCGCCGGAACGCGGGATTGTCCCGCGCCGGGCCGAAGTCGGGCACGACGCGCATCACGCGCGTTCGCCGACCGCGTGCAGCGTCCTGACCGCGTCGCCGATGCGGGTAACCATGGGGCGGGAGACCACCTCCACGACGATGAATTCTAACAGCGAGCGAAATCCAGGGCCTCGCGCGCCAGAGCGGACCACTCGAGAGCCGATTCCGGGTCGAGGCTGAACCATTCCCTCATCGGCGTGCCCTTGTTGGCGTCGAACCGCACGCCATGACCGGCCGAGACGAGCTCGTCGACCCGTGGCCCGGGTAGCTTCACCACCAGCTGGCCACGGACGAACATCGCGAAGATCTTCCGGCGGTAGCGCAGCGCGCCGCGGCCGAAGCCGCGGCCGCCCGGGGGCGGCGTGCACCCGTCAACCCCGTCGAATTCGCCGACCAGATCCTCGTACCGCTCCTGCGGTGTCATGACCGTAGCTTCGCCGGATCAGCTCGCCTGCGTGGCGTAGACGACGATGTTGCTCAGGTAGTGACCGGTGGCGTTGTCGAACGCCCCGCCGCAGGTGATGAGGCGCAGCTCCGCGTCGGGAGTCGGGCCGTAAACGGCCTGCGTCGGGAACCTGTCCTTCAGGTATTCCTCGACGGAGGTCACCCGGAACTCCACCATGGTTCCGTCGGCTCGCCGGACGTAGACCTGATCGCCGCGGCGCAGCTCGTCGAGCCGGAAAAACACCCCGGGACCCTTGACCGAGTCGATGTGACCGATGATGATGGCCGAGCCGGTAGCCCCGGGCCGGGGGCTCCCCGTGTACCAGCCCGCGACGGAAGTCGTGGGCGGCACCTGCAGTGAGCCATCGGACTGCAGGCCGAGCGTGATCAGCTTGGTGCTGACGCCGATGAGCGGAATGGTCAGCGAAACCGGAGCGGCCACGGGGCGCGGAACGGCCGACTGCGGCGGGGCCACGATCGGGCCGGTCGGCGCGGGCAGGGCCCCGACTCCGGCCGCGACCGGGCGCATAGCCGGAGTCGAATGACGCGTCAGCAGCAAACCGGTCGTTCCGGCCACGATCACGACGAGGCCGGCCGCGAAGCTCATCACGGCCGGCCGACGGAAAAACGACATCCTCAGCTTCCAGCGGGCAACCGGCGACCTGACCCGTGACGGCGCAGCCTCAGTCCGCCCGTCAGGGCGAGCAGCGACCCGGCGCCGATGAGCGCCGCCCACGGCAGCGGTGAGCCCGGCCCGTGCGGTGCGGTACCGCCGAACCCGGTCCCGGCACCACCCAGAGGCGGCTGGCCGGCGCCGGCCGCGTCCTCCAGGTTGACGAGCTCAAGGCCATCGGCTCCGTCCAGGACCACCAGCGTGTGGACAGTGCCCGCGGCGAACGTATAGGAATCGGTCGCGCTCCCGCTGCTCCCGATCGCGGCGATCGTCGCGCTGCCCGGAGAAATGGCCTGGTAGGAACTCACGGAGGCGAATGACGCCTTGGGCACGATGGTCGTCCCGCCGTACGTCACCTTGACCGTCTGCTGCTTCAGGGAGGCCTGGATCACCCGGATCAGGGCCTTTCCAGGCGGCGTGGTCAGGTCATCGTCCATGACCTGGAGCCGCAGCCCCGACTCCGGTCCCATGCCCGCCACCGTGTAGGCGTGGTCGGCGTTGATGGTCACGCTGGTGGACAGCACGGGCTGGCTGGTGGCCGAGGCACCCGCGACGCGCATGGCGACGCTGTAGTCACCGGCGGCGACCGCCTCATAGGGCGATACCGTGCCATAGGCAACGTGATGCAGAACGATCTGGGCGCTGGAATCGCCGAACGAATACAGGTACACGTCGACGGCAGGCGTATTCGGAGATAGGTGGGCGAGCCTGATCCAGCCCGTACCCGTGGTGGCCGCGTGCGCAGCGGCGGCCGCCGGAACCCCGAGCAGCAAGGCGGACGCGGCCGACAGGATCGCGATGCGTCTTAGTGTTCGCGCTATTCGCAGAAGCCTCATGTTGATCCTCCCCAAGTGAGAACCCTAAGACCCTGCTACCTCCATGGGCCCGGGGGCGTCGTACCGTACCGTCACCACTGACGAACCGCCCGCGATCGTGGTGATGCTCTCCCCTGCAGGCGCATAGACGCCTTGCTGAGCACGCAAGATCGTGAGGATCGTCGACAGGTCAGCCGATGACTTGGCACCAATTTCAGCGCCACGCAGCGGGACGGCAGAACCCTCACCCGGCGACGAATCATCGAAGGCTACCAGTTTTACGGTCAATCCATCCTTAAGTAGCGAAAGAGTTACAAGCAATCGCGGATCGACTTGACCAGCGAGAAGCTCGGCGCGGGCGGCTGCGCTGGGCTGAATATTCTTGTTACTCAGTAGTTGCTTGCCCGCGGCAATGCGCTCCTGGAGATCCGACGCCAGCTTTGCGGCCGGGGTTGCGTACGGTGACATGTAGCGGACGTCAATCTGCTCGGCGCCTGAACCGAACGTCGCGATCACCTGCGGCGCGTAGACGTCGGCGAGGCGGGTCCCGAACTGGTTCTGGAGCGCTGGGGTCGCGATCACCAGCTCCGAGCCGAGCGGATCAGGCGCGGTCGACGGCAAGACCATCAGCGAACTTGCGGGAAAGCCGCTGCTTTCTACCAGGGCGCACATCTGAGGGTCACACGACACGACCTCGCTCCTGCTGACCTGGGTCGCGACCCATACGGCCACAAGGTGCCGGTTGGCCGCGGCTTGCTGCAGCGCGGTGTTGCCGGGCGCCGCAGGACCAGACCGTGCGCCCTCGCCCCCGGAGTGGTTTACCCCGGTGAAGGCGAGGGTCAGGCCGGCTCCCACGGCCATGGCGGCAATGGCGCTCACCACGACGATGAGCCGCCGACGGCCGCCCGACCGCGCACCGGTGAGGTGATGGCGTTCCATCCACAGGCGCACCGTGTTGCCCGCCACCGCCCACCACGATGGCTCCGTCGGCTGATCTGACGGTTCCAGTGTGCGTCGCCGGAGCTCCTGGCTCATCTCTGCTCCCCCAGAGTCCCGCGACCGCGCGGGGCTGTCTACCAAAGCTTGTCGATCATACGCTCTCCCCCTATTTATGCCAATACAAGCAGTAATGCACTACTAGTGTCTCGAAGTTCGCGATCATCACGTTGCAAGAACACGGTTGAATTTTTCTTCTCGTATGCTTCGCTTCAATACGTTCAGGGCCTGAAGATCACGTCCCGGACGGCTCGCCCGACAGGACCTGGTCGCGGATCGCGGCCCACTGGAGGGAATGACGAATGCCGTCGGCGACGTCGTAGTGCGGCCGCCAGCCCAGGATGCGCTCAGCCCGGTCGATGCGCGGGTAGGCGCCGACGGTGTCACCTGGGCGCCGTGCGGCCTCGCGCGCCTGGACCGGATGATCGGCCACGCGGTTGAACGCGTCGACAAGCTCCCGGACGGTGGTGCCGGATCCCGTGCCCAGGTTGATGGCCGTCGCCGGCCCGGGCAGCGCGTCGAATCGGGTCAGCGCGGTCACGTGCGCCGCGGCCAGGTCCCAGACGTGGATATAGTCCCTGATGCCAGAACCGTCGCGGGTGGGCCAGTCAGTCCCGGTGATCAGGAACGGGGCGCCTTCTTCGTAGGCCTGAATCATCTTGCCGAGGGCGTGAGTCGGCCGCCGCAGCTGCAGGCCGGTGCGCATCTTGGGGTCCGCGCCGACCGGATTGAAGTACCGCAGGGACAGCACGCGGAACAGGCCGGCGGTGGCGATATCGGCAAACATCGCCTCGCACACCGCCTTTGTCCGCGCGTACGGGCTCTGCGGGTCGATGGCCGAGTCCTCGTCAACGGTGAGGTCCTCGCGGGCGGCGTAGATCGAGGCTGAGGAGCTGAAGACCAGCCGGCGGCAGCCGCTGCGCAGCAGGTGCGTGACGAAATCCAGGCTCTTCGCCACGTTCGCCTGGTAGTACCTGACCGGATCGGCGACCGAGTCCGGGACCACGATCAGGGCCGCGCAGTGAACGGCGGCGTCGATGTCCGGATGCTCGGCGAAGATGCGGTCAATCAGCGGGCCGTCCGCGATATCACCCGGATAGAACGCGTGGCCGGCCGTGAACTCGGCCCGGCCCGTCACCAGGCTGTCCAGGATCACCGGGGTGATCCCCGCGTCGGAGCACGCCGACGCGATCGTGCTGCCGATGTAACCGGCACCCCCCGCGATCAGGACCTTCATCGCCCGCTCCCCCTCCGTCTGTGCGTCCGCTGACGCTGACGGTGGGAGCCTACCCGCGGGCCAGGATCTCGGCCGCGCGCTCGCGCATCTCCACCTTGCGCACCTTGCCGGTAACCGTCATCGGGAAATCGTCCACGATGTGCACATACCGCGGGATCTTGTAGTGCGCCAGCTGCCCGCCGCAGAACTCCCGCAGGGACTCGGCGGTCAGCACCGAAGCGCCGGGCCGCAGGCGCACCCAGGCCATGAGCTCCTCCCCGTACTTCTCGTCCGGAACGCCGATGACCTGGGCGTCCAGGACGTCGGGGTGGGTGTAGAGGAACTCCTCGATCTCCCGCGGGTAGATGTTCTCNNTCCTTGATCCGCCCGGTGATGGCGAGGTACCCGTCGTCGTCCATGACCGCGAGGTCGCCGGTGTGCATCCAGTGCGCGACGTCGACGGCTTCGGCGGTCTTATCCGGCTGCTCCCAGTAGCCGAGCATCACCGAATATCCGCGGGTGCACAGCTCGCCGGGCGTACCCCGGGGCACGGTCCGGCCAGTGCCGGGCTCGATGACCTTGACCTCCAGGTGGGGCCCGACCCGGCCCACGGTAGACACGCGGCGATCCAGCGAGTCGTCGGTACGGGTCTGCGTGGACACCGGCGAGGTCTCGGTCATGCCGTAGCAGATCGACACCTCGGTCATCGACATCCGCTCGATGACCTGCTTCATCACCTCGACCGGGCACGGCGAGCCGGCCATGATGCCGGTGCGCAGGCTGGACAGGTCGTAGTCGGCGAAACCCGGGGCGGACAACTCCGCGATGAACATGGTCGGCACCCCGTACAGCGAGGTGCAGCGCTCGGCCTGCACGGCCTGCAGGCTCGCGACCGGATCGAAGGTGGGTGAGGGAATGACCATGCACGCGCCGTGGCTGGTCGCGGCGAGATTGCCCATCACCATCCCGAAGCAGTGGTAGAACGGCACCGGGATGCAGATCTTGTCGGCTTCGGTGTAATGGCACAGTTCACCGACGAAAAACCCGTTGTTGAGGATGTTGTGGTGCGAGAGCGTCGCGCCCTTCGGGAAACCCGTGGTGCCCGAGGTGTACTGGATGTTGATGGGGTCATCGGTATCCAGCTCGATCCGGTCCAGCGCCCCGCGGTCCAGCTGGCGTCCGGCGTCCAGCAGCGCCTGCCACTGCGGGCTGCCGAGCAGGACCACATCCGCCAGGCCGCGGCAGCGGGGCCGCACCTCGGCGATCATCCCGGCGTAGTCGGACGTCTTCACCTTCTCGGCCGCGACCAGCAGCCTGGTCCCCGACTGGTTGAGCACGAACTCAAGCTCGCGGGTGCGGTAGGCCGGGTTGATGTTCACCAGGATCGCGCCGATCTTGGCGGTGGCGTACTGGGTGAGCGTCCATTCCGCGCAGTTCGGCGCCCAGATGCCGACCCGCTCCCCCGTGCCGATACCCATCTCGAGCAGGCCGAGGGCCAGCGCGTCGACGTCGGCGGCGAGTTCGGCATAGGTCCAGCGCCGCCCCGCGGCCCGGTCCACGAGCGCCTCGCGATCGCCGAATGCGCGTACCGTAGCGTCGAAGTTACCGCCGATCGTTTCGCCGAGCAGTGCCGTCGCGGATTCCCCCGACGAGTAACTAAGGGCTGCAGCCATGACCCGCTCACCTCCGAGCCTCGTTTTACCTGGCATTAGTGTCACAGTCCAGCATGGCACGGTTTTCGTGTCAGTCTTTATTTGCGACCTGCCATCACGCGCTCGCCCCCGGCGGCGGATAATAAGCTCTCTATACGGGCGGCCCTGGCAATACCGTTAGGACCGTGGAGGGTGAACATGCAAATGCGGCTGCTTAACGTGCCCGTCGACGGCGGGAATCTGCGCGTGCTCCAATGGGGAACCGGCAAGCGCGTAGCGATAGCCATCCACGGGATAACCGCGTCCGCGATGTCCTGGCAGGCGGTCGCGCGGCACATGCCGCCGGACTGGACGCTGGCCGCTCCAGACCTGCGCGGCCGCGGTCACAGCTTCGACCTGCCCGGCCCTTACGGGCTGGACCGGCACACCGCGGACATGGCGGCGGTCCTGCGGTATTTCGGCGGACGTTCGGTGCTGGCCGGGCATTCGATGGGCGCCTACGTCGCGCTGCTCACCCGGGACGCGTACCCGGACCTGGTGCGCAGGCTCGTGCTCGTGGACGGCGGGCTGCCGCTGCCGGTACCGGAAGGAATCGACGTCGACGCCGTGCTCGACGCCACCCTGGGCCCGGCGATCGCCCGGCTGGGGCAGACCTTCCCCGACACCGAGACCTACCTGGACTTCTGGCGGGCCCATCCGGCCCTGGCCGGTCACTGGACCGCCGACGTCGAGGCGTATATCCGCTACGACCTCGTCGGAGAGCCCGGCCAGCTGCGGTCGCGGGCGGTGGGGGACGCGGTCCGCGCCGACGGCCGTGACCTGCTGGCGGAAAAGTCGATGGCGGAGGCGCTCAGCCGGCTGCGGCGCCCGACGCCCCTGCTGACCGCGCCGGCCGGGATGTTCGGCGTACCGCCGGGATTGCTGCCGCCCGAGGTCATCGCCAGCTGGACCGAACGCGTCCCGGCGCTGCGGCCGCAAACGGTACCCGGGGTCAACCATTACACGATCATGTTCGAGCGCGAAGCCGCGGCGGCCGTGTCGCAGGCGATCAGGGCGGCCGCGCTCTAGCCCCGCTATCTGGGATCACCGGCCTCGCGGACCGGCCGGTCCCCGGCATGAGGCACCATGGAAAGGTGACACAGCTGACTGAGGCGAGAACAGCCGGCTCGTTCGGAATCATGGTTGATGTTGTCGCTGCAGGCGGCGCGCTCATCTTGAGCGGAGCCGGGCTGTCCACCGAGTCGGGTATCCCGGACTACCGCGGGCCGACCGGCCTGGCCAGGAACGCTACTCCGATGACCTACCAGACCTTTATCGCCAGCGCGGCCGCCAGGCGCAGGTACTGGGCCCGCAGTTACCTCGGCTGGCGGCACATCGCCCGCGCGGTGCCGAACGACGGTCATCTCGCCGTCGCCGAGCTGAGCCGCCGCGGGCTGCTGGCCGGGATCATCACCCAGAACGTGGACGGCCTGCACCAGGCGGCGGGCGCCGCCGAAGTGACAGAACTGCACGGCAGCTTGCACCGNNCGCCGCGCTCGCGGCCGAGGCCACCGAGTCGTTCGGTGTCGCCGACTGCTCCGCGTGCCAGGGCGTGCTCAAGCCGGACGTGATCTTCTTCGGGGAGAACGTCCCCCGGGAGCGGGCGCAGGCCTGCTACGCGCTGGTGGAAGAAGCTCGCGCGCTGGTCGTTCTCGGTTCGTCGCTGACCGTCATGTCGGGNNTTCCGTTACGTCCGGCACGCGGCCAGCCTGCACCTGCCCATCGTGATCGTGAACCAGGGAGCCACCCGCGGCGACGCCTACGCCACCGCGACGGTCGACGCGCCGCTGGGCGCGACCCTGCGCGCGCTGGCCGACGCGGTCGGCTAGCCGAGNNGCGCGCTGCTAGCCGAGAGCCCGGGGGTGCGAGGACGCGTACACCTCGCGGAGCCTGTCGACCGTGATGAGAGTGTAGACCTGCGTGGTCGTGACCGAGGCATGCCCGAGCAGTTCCTGGACGACCCGGATGTCGGCGCCGCCGTCGAGCATGTGCGTGGCGAAGGAATGCCGCAGCGTATGCGGGGAAACATCGATCAGGCCCGCGCGGCCGGCGGCGGCGTGCAGTACCCCCCAGGCGCCCTGTCTGGTCAGGCGGCCGCCGCGCGCGTTGAGGAAGACCGCCGGGGTCCCGCGCAGGGACGGCGCCGCCAGGCCGGGCCGGGCCCGCACCAGGTAGGCCTGGAGGGCGCGGGCGGCGTAGCTGCCCACCGGCACCACCCGGTGCTTGCTGCCCTTGCCGATGAGCCGCACCATCGGATCGTCGTCCAGCTGGAGCTCGTCGATATCCAGGCCGGTCGCCTCGGAGATACGGGCTCCGGTCCCGTAGAGGAACTCGAGCATCGCCCGGTCCCGCAGCAGCCGGGGGTCGGCCCCAGCGGTGTCCGGTGCGGGGCCGGAAGCGGCGAGCAGGCGCTCTACCTCGGTGAGGGTGATCGCCTTGGGCAGTCGCCTGGGCGGCGACGGGGGCGGCACCTCCCGGGCCGGGTCGTCGGCGGCCAGACCTTGCGCGACCGCGAACGCGTGCAGGCCGCGAACCGCGATCACGGCCCGTGCCGCCGAACTGACCGCCAGCGCCGCGTGCTCCTCGTCGCCCTCCCGCATCACGGCGAGGAACTCCGCCACGTCGGCGGCGGTGACCTCGCCAAGGGTGGTCCGGCCGCGGGCGGCCAGCACCGACTCATACCGGCGCAGGTCCCGCCGGTAGGACTCGATCGTGTTCGCCGCCAGCCCGCGCTCCACCACCAGGTACTGCAGGTAGCCGCGGAGCGCGTCCGCCAGCGTCTGGGCCATCGCCCTAGTCCAGCACCTCCTCGGCCGGGGTGTAGGGCAGCGCGTGGGCTTCGGCGACCGGCTCGCAGTTCAGCGTGCCGGCGTGGGTGGAAAGGCCCAGGGCCAGGGACGCGTCCGCGCGCAGCGCCGCACGCCAGCCCCGGTTGGCCATCTCGACCACGTAGGGCAGCGTGACGTTGGTCAGCGCGAAGGTGGAGGTGTGCGGGACGGCGCCCGGCATGTTCGCCACGCAGTAGAACAGCGCGTCGTGCACCTTGTAGGTCGGGTCCGCATGCGTGGTAGGCCGTGATCCCTCGAAGCAGCCGCCCTGGTCAATGGCGATGTCGACGAGGACGGCGCCCGGCTTCATCCGGGACACCAGCTCGTCGGTGACCAGCTTGGGGGCCTTGGCGCCGGGCACGAGCACCGCGCCGATCACCAGGTCCGCGTCGATGACCGCGCGCTCGATCTCGTAGGAGTTGGACGCGACCGTCTGGCAGTGCCCCTGGTAGATGGCGTCGGCCTGGCGGAGCCTGGCGATGTTGCGGTCCACCAGCAGCACCTCGGCCTGCATGCCGAGGGCGATCGCGGCCGCGTTCATGCCGGAGACGCCCGCGCCGAGCACGACCACCTTGGCCGCGTACACGCCGGACACNNCCGCCCATCAGCACCCCGCGCCCGCCGCCGTCACGCTGCAGGTGATGCGCGCCGACCTGGGGCGCCATCCGGCCGGCGACCTCGGACATCGGGGCGAGCAGCGGCAGCGACCCGTCGGGCAGCTGGACCGTCTCGTAGGCGATCGAGGTGACGCCCGAGGTGAGCAGCGCGTCGGTGCAGGCCTTGGACGCGGCCAGGTGCAGGTAGGTGAACAGGACCTGGCCCGAGCGCATGCGGTGGTACTCCTCCGCTATCGGCTCCTTGACCTTCAGGATCATGTCCCCCTCGGCCCACACCTCATCCGCGGTCGGCAGGATCTTCGCGCCGGCCGCGGTGAAGTCCTCATCCGGGATCGACGAGCCGTCCCCGGCTCCGGCCTCGATGACCACCTGATGGCCGCCGCGGACCAGTTCGTGCACGCCGGCGGGCGTGATCGCCACCCGGTACTCGTGGTTCTTGATTTCTCGGGGTATGCCAACTTTCATAGCGATCCTTCCTCCACGGGGGAGCGTCGTTGCTCCTCGGGTGCATCTGCGGCGCGAAGCTGGTCATACCCCTGCGACCTGGCCGCATACGCCGCCATGATCCCCAGGGCCGCGGGCCCGTTGCGCAGTTCGCCGGCGAAAACCTTGCGAACCGCCTCGTCCAGCGGCAGCCAGCCCGACAGCATGAAAGCTTCCTCGTCCTGCGGGACGAAGTCACGTTCGGCGGCCGGGATGGGTTCCGGGTCGCGGGCCAGGAAGATGCGCAGGAGCTCCGTGCTGTAGCCAGGCGAGGAGTAGTAGTCGGCGAGCACCCGCCAGTCACGCGCCCGGTAGCCTGCCTCCTCGGCTAGCTCCCGCTGCGCCGTGGCCCATGGCGCTTCCCCGCTGACATCACGCAGGCCGGCCGGGATCTCCCAGAGCAAGTGGCCGACGGGATGACGGTACTGCCGGATCATCAGGACCCGGTCCGCGTCATCCAGGGTCAGCACGGCTACTGCGCCGGGGTGAATCACCACGTCCCGTTCGGCCAAATGGTTATCGGGCATGCGGACCTTGTCGACCCGGACGGTGATCAGCCGGCTGCGGACCAGTTCCGCCGATGAGGCCACGGGCCAGTGCTCGGCTTCATCGGCTATGTTCATGCGCTGGCCACGGCGCGCGGGCTGGCGGCCTTGGACCGGGCCAGGGCGGCCGCGATCAGCCCGCTGAACAGCGGATGCGGCCGGGTCGGGCGGGAGAGGAACTCCGGATGCGCCTGCGTTCCCACGAAGAACGGATGGTCGCTCAGCTCGGCGAACTCCACCAGGTGCCCGTCCGGCGAGAGCCCGGAGAAGACCAGTCCGGCCTGCTCAAGTACCGTGCGGTAGGCGTTGTTGACTTCGTACCGGTGCCGGTGCCGTTCCTCGGCGGTGGCGCTTTGGTACAGCTCCTCGACCTTCGTGCCCGGCTGCAGCACGGCCGGGTACAGGCCCAGGCGCATGGTGCCGCCCATGTCCCGCTCCCCCGCGACCACGTCTTCCTGGTCGGCCATGGTGGCGATCACCGGGTACGGGGTGTCCGGGTTGAACTCGGTGCTGTCCGCTTCGGTCAGCCCGGCCAGGTCGCGGGCCACCTCGATGACCATGCACTGCAGGCCCAGGCAGAGCCCGAGGATCGGGATGCCGTGCTCGCGCGCATATCGGATCGCGCCGATCTTTCCCTCGATGCCGCGCACGCCGAAGCCGCCCGGGATCAAGACGCCGTCGACTCCCTCGAGCTCGCCGGCGGCACCTTCGGGATCCTCGCACGCGTCGCTGATCACCCAGCGGATGTTCACCTGCGCGTCGTTGGCGAAACCGCCCGCCTTGAGCGCCTCGGCCGGGGACAGGTAGGCATCGGGCAGGTCCACATACTTGCCGACCAGCGCGATCGTGATGCTGTGGGCGGGCCGGTGCACCCGGCGCAGCAGGTCGTCCCACTTGTTCCAGTCCACATCACGGAACGGAAGGCCGAGTCTGCGCACGACATAGGCGTCCAGGCCCTCGGCGTGCAGCACCTTCGGGATGTCATAGATGGACGGGGCGTCGGGCGCGGAGACGACGGCCTCCTCGTCCACGTCGCACATCAGGCTTATCTTGCGTTTCAGCCCGGCGTTGATCGGGCGGTCGGAGCGGGCGACGATCGCGTCCGGCTGGATGCCGATGCTGCGCAGCGCAGCCACCGAGTGCTGGGTCGGCTTGGTCTTCAGCTCACCGGAAGGACCGATGTACGGCAGCAGGCTGACGTGCAGGAAGAAACAGCGGTCCCGTCCGATCTCGTGCCTGATCTGCCGGATAGCCTCCAGGAACGGCTGCGACTCGATGTCACCGACCGTCCCGCCCACCTCGGTGATCACGACGTCGACGTCGTCTCCGGCCATCTGCAGGATGCGCGCCTTGATCTCGTTGGTGATATGCGGGATCACCTGCACGGTGTCGCCGAGGTACGCGCCGCGCCGCTCGTTGGCGATCACCGTGGAGTAGATCTGGCCGGTCGTGACGTTCGCCTCGCCCGCCAGGTTCCTGTCGAGGAAGCGCTCGTAGTGCCCGACGTCGAGATCGGTCTCCGTCCCGTCGTCGGTCACGAACACCTCGCCGTGCTGGAAGGGGTTCATCGTGCCCGGGTCGACGTTCAGGTACGGGTCGAGCTTTTGCATCGTGACCCGCAGGCCCCGCAGTTTCAGCAGGCGGCCGAGGCTGGATGCGGTCAGTCCCTTGCCGAGGCTGGAGGCGACGCCTCCGGTGACAAAGAGATGCCTGGTCTCTGTTGGCCTAGATTGGGCTGGCCTAGTATGGTCAGGCCGAGATTGGAGTGATGATGCGGCCACTATGAGGCTCCCGTGGTGTCCGGTAGGGCAAAGAAAAACTGCAGGTCCACGGGCCACCAGAATAACAGGCCGCAGGCGGCNNCCGAATCTGGCCAGCATGACGGCGGAGGCGACGGCGATGAAGAACCCTCCCCAGGCTACGACGGCCAGTCCCCGGCGCGTCTGGTCACCCAGGAAAATCACGCCGATGACGGCGGGCGGGATGGTCTCGCTCAGCACCACGGCCGCGGTGGCGACCGTCACGCTGCCGCTTTCCAGGGCGGTGGCGTAGAACATGAACGAAATGATGCCGGCCGCGGCGACCGCGTAGGCAGCCGGGTCACGGGCGAGCACGAGCGGCGAGAAACCGTTCAGGACCCGGGCGGCGATGCTGAGCACGCCGTAGCCGAAACCCGCGGTGACGCCGAGCGCGGTGGTCCGGTACGGCTCGTTGAGCTTGGCCGCCGCCAGGCCGACCAGGGCCAGGCCGGCGGTCGCCACGATAAGCGCGAGCTTGAACACCGCGCCCACCTGCGCGGCGCCCTCCGCACCCGCCGAGGAGCCGAGCAGGCCTACGCCCGCCACCACCCCGAGGACCGCCGCCCACTCCCGCACGGACAGGGTCACGCCGATGACCCACGATGCCACCACCGCCGTGACCGCGAGGTTCGCCGCCACGAAGGCCTGCACCGCGAACAGGGGAAGCCGCTGCAGCGCGACGAGCTGGGCCACGAAACCGAGCGCGTCCAGGCAGATGCTCGCGACGAATCGCCACTGGTGCAGCATCCGCACCATCAGGCCGGGGTCGACGCCTCCAGAGGCATTGACCGCCGACTTGTGGCTGGCCGCACGTACTGCGATCGCCTGTATCACCGAGGCAATGCCGTAGAGCAATGCCGCGACAATAGCCGCGATCAAGCTGACTAGCACGTCACACCTCCCCCGGTATCTCGGCTAGCCGACTGCCCGCGCCCGTTTACTACGTTCTCGCGATGTTTATCCACGTTCCCGCGGTCGCGTAGCCATAACGTCGCATGGCCTCTTTTCTGAGGCAACCATCAGGAGAACTCCAGCATTCCGGCGAGACCATGAACTATCATGCCGCGCCGCCGGCCCTCCCGCAGGAGGACCCGCGGCCGGCGAGCCGGAACCCTCTGCGGCTACGCCCCGAAGCGCGCCAAGCGCGGCCGGCGGGCGCACGCCTACCGAAGCGCGCGCCTACCGAAGCGCGGCCGCCGGGCGCGCCTCCCAGCCGGTCCAGAGCGGCCGGTATCCCATCCGGCTCCAGAACGGCGCGGACAGCGGGTTCATTTGGGCGTGGTGCAGCAGCGTGGTCGAGATACCGCGGGCGTCGAGCTCGTCGTGCGCGCGCTTGACCAGCGCCGCGCCCAGGCCGCCACCGCGCTCATCCGGCCCTACGAACATGGTCTGCAGGTACGCCGTCGTGCCCGGCCGCGTCTTGCCCGCGATCCAGGCCGCCTCGGCCGGCGGCTGGACGTGAACCAGGCCGGCGAGCCGCCCGCCCCGCTCGGCCACCCAGGCCCAGGCCGGCCGGCGGGCGAGTGCCTTGGCGGTGGCGTCGCGGACCAGCGCTTCGGCTGACGGGCGCATGATGGCGGCGCCGAAGTGCGCGTCGAACCAGATCACGCCCAGCTCCATGTGCGTCACGGCGTCGAGATCATCCGCTCTGGCCTCGCGGATGACCACGCCAGCGGGCAGGTTCGTGGCCCGTGTCGCGCGCCCGGCGGGGCGCACCGCGAGGACCGTTATCGCCTGCATCCCGTGCTTGAGCAGGACATTAACTCCGCTCACGTCACGGGAGGGCCAGTCGATCATCGCCGTCGTTTCGTGGTCGCCCGCCGCGGGCAGGCCGGCCAGGTGGTCGCGCCAGCGCCCCAGCAGCTCATCAAGGGCCGCGTGGTGGCCCGAGTCGCGCAACCGCGGTGTCAGGACGAGCCTGGTCGCCGTGCCCCAGACCTGCTCCAGGGCGTCGTCCGGGACGTACAGGTGGCGGCAGACGCCCACGGCCGCCGGGCGGCCGTTCTCTCCGCCGACCACCAGTGGCGCCATGCACCCGGCGGGCAGATCGCGGGGCGCGGGCAGCATGCGGTCGAGATCGCGCCAGCGGCTGCCCACCGCCTCATTGATGTCATCGACCACATCAGCCATGGCCCGTGGCACGTCTTTCGCCTCCAGTCCCGGTTAGACCCCGGCTGCGTGCATGCCCCGAAGCTCCTGCTTGAGCTCGCGGATCTCATCGCGCAGGCGGGCGGCGACCTCGAAATGGAGCTCGGCGGCGGCAGTATGCATCTGCTCGGTGAGCTCGGTGATCAGGCCGACGAGCTCGCCGCGGGCCACGCTCGCGTCTTGCGGCTCACCGGTCACGGTCCGTCCGGTGGCTATCTGAGCCGCCGCGGCGCGGGCACGGGAGGACAGGCCGGGCACCGGGGCTTTGCCACGAGACTGCTGGCGGCCGCCGCCGCCGATCAGCTGCTCGGTGTCGGCGTCCTCGCGGACGATCTGGTCCAGGATGTCGGCGATCCGCTTGCGCAACGGCTGGGGGTTAATGCCGTGCTCGGTGTTGTAGGCGACCTGCTTTGCGCGGCGCCGGTTGGTCTCGTCGATCGCCCGTTCCATCGACGGCGTGATCCTGTCGGCGTACATGTGCACCTGGCCGGACACGTTCCGCGCCGCGCGGCCGATGGTCTGGATCAGCGCCGTGCCCGACCGCAGGAATCCTTCCTTGTCCGCGTCCAAGATGGCGACCAGCGACACCTCGGGCAGGTCGAGGCCCTCGCGGAGCAGGTTGATGCCGACGAGCACGTCGTACTCGCCCATCCTCAGCTCGCGCAGCAGCTCGACCCGCCGCAGCGTGTCCACCTCACTGTGCAGGTACCTGGCCCGGACCCCGTTCTCGAGCAGGTAGTCGGTCAGGTCCTCGGACATCCGCTTGGTCAGCGTGGTGACCAGTACCCGCTCGTCCCGCTCAGTCCGCTCCCTGATCTCGTGCAGCAGGTCGTCGATCTGGCCCTTGGTCGGCTTGATGATGACCTCGGGGTCGATCAGCCCGGTCGGCCGGATCACCTGCTCGACGACGTCGCCGCCGACGCGCTGCAGCTCGTAAGGACCCGGGGTAGCCGACAGGTAAATGGTCTGGCCGATCCGGTCGAGAAACTCATCCCAGGTCAGCGGCCTGTTGTCGATAGCGCTCGGCAACCGGAAGCCGTGATCGACCAGGACCCGCTTGCGGGATACGTCGCCCTCGTACATGGCGCCGATCTGCGGGACGGTGACATGCGACTCGTCGATCACCAGGAGGAAGTCCTCAGGGAAATAGTCGAGCAGCGTGTTCGGCGGGCTGCCCGCCTCACGGCCGTCGATGTGCCGCGAGTAGTTCTCGATCCCCGAGCAGCTGCCGACCTGCCGCATCATCTCGATGTCGTAGGTGGTGCGCATCCGCAGCCGCTGGGCTTCGAGCAGCTTGCCGCCGCGATCGAGCTCGCCGAGCCGGGTCGCCAGCTCGGCCTCGATGCCGTTGATGGCGCGCTCCATGCGCTCCGGCCCGGCCACATAGTGCGAAGCGGGGAAGACGTAGAGCTCGGTGTCCTCGCTGATCACCTCGCCGGTGAGCGGGTGCAGCGTCATCAGCCGCTCGATCTCGTCGCCGAACATCTCGATCCTGACGGCGAGTTCCTCGTACATCGGGATGATCTCGATCGTGTCACCGCGGACCCGGAAGGTGCCGCGGGTGAACGCGACATCGTTCCGCGCGTACTGCATGCCTACGAGCTTGCGAAGCAGCGTGTCCCGCTCGATGGTGTCGCCGAGCTTGACTTTGAGCATCCGGTCCACGTACTCCTGTGGCGTGCCCAGTCCGTAGATGCAGGACACGGAGGAAACCACGATCGTGTCCCGCCTGGTGAGCAGGGAATTAGTAGCCGAGTGCCTGAGCCGCTCCACTTCGGAGTTGATCGAGGAGTCCTTCTCGATGTAGGTGTCGGTCTGCGGGACGTACGCTTCGGGCTGGTAGTAGTCGTAGTAGGAAACGAAGTACTCGATGGCGTTATGGGGCAGCATCTCGCGCAGCTCGTTAGCGAACTGTGCGGCGAGCGTCTTGTTCGGCAGCATCACGAGCACCGGGCGCTGCAGCCGCTCCGCGATCCAGGCCACCGAGGCGGTCTTGCCGGTGCCGGTCGCGCCGAGCAGCACGGTATTGGTGTCCCCTGCCCGGACGCGCTTTTCGATGTCGGAGATAGCCCTCGGCTGGTCACCAGCCGGAACCATGTCCGTGACGACTTCGAACGGCGCGACACTACGCTGCAAATCGGTAACCGGACGCACAAACTCAACCTCCCAGAACTCCTAGAGTTCAACTGTAGGCGGGGGGTCTGACATTCCGGGTGGGGTTGCGGGCTTGGGGTGGCCTCGGTGGCTCTGTGGTCCCACGTGGCCTCNNCGGCGCCCCGGCGCCCCGGCGGTCAGGGTGCGGCGCGGCGCTGAAGATCGGCCCAGACCTCGCCGATGCGGCGGTCAAGATCTTCCAGGGAGCCCGCGTTCTCGATCACGATGTCGGCCACGGCGAGGCGCTGTTCCCGGCTGGCCTGAGCCGCCATCCGGGCCCGGGCCTGTTCGGCGGCCATACCACGCTGGCTGACGAGCCGCTCGACCTGGAGCTCAGGCGGCACATCGACCACGATGACCAGGTCGAAGCCGCCCTTCCCGCGGCTCTCAGCCAGCAGCGGGACGTCGTGCACGATGATCGGGCCGGGAGGGCTGGCCGCCTGCACGGCGGTGCGTTCGGCCGCGAGCATCCACTGGCGGACCAGCGGGTGAACGATCGCGTTCAGCTTGGCGCGCAGCTCGGGGTCGTTGAAGACGATCTCGCCCAGCCGTGCCCGGTCCAGCGAGCCATCCGGGCTGAGCACGTCGTCGCCGAAAGCAGCGGTTATCCGCGTGAGC
The DNA here is from genome assembly GCA_003161205.1 of Actinomycetota bacterium. The sequence continues at coordinate 30,292 of PMOU01000190.1, forward strand.
CCGTGCGACCCAGGAACGACCACTTCCCTGGCGGCCACGTCGGCGTCGATGAGCACGGCCCCGCGGGCGACCAGCCGCCGGGCAACTTCGCTCTTGCCCGACCCGATGCCCCCGGTGAGCCCGACCCGCAGCACCGCACCGCCTCCGTCCGTCGGCCCGGCGCCAAGAAGCGCCGGCACGCAGCATACTGCGGGCAGGCCTCCGCCTCCAGCCCGCCTTCAGCCCCCGCCAGCCCCCGCCTCCGGCCCACGGCCACCCGATCCCGACGACATCGATGGAACATCGGTGTTGGGCGGGCAACATCGATGGAACATCGGTGTCGTTAGGGCCGGCCCGGGTGAGTATCAGCTGCCTCAGGAGTCTCTTAGCTGCTCGCGGCGGGCTTTGGCTGGGTGAGGACGCCGGGGAGGGCGGGGCGAGGACGCGGGGACGGGGAATGGCGGGGCAGAACGCGAAAGCGGCACCCACCGGGTGGTGGGTGCCGCTTTCGTTCTGGCTGGGTTTAGCTCTGGCCGCCTGAGAGCTTCTCGCGGAGCGCCGCGAGAGCCTCGTCGGAGGCCAGCGTGCCAGTGGCCGTGGTCCCTGGCGTCGAGCTTGACGTGACCGCACCCGGGGTGCCGGCTCCGCCCGGACGGGATCCGCCTGAACGGGGACCGCGAGCCGCCCGTGGGGCGCCGTTACCCGCGGGCGTCGCGCCGGGCTCGCCGGACTCGGTCGTCGTCACTTCCTCCTCGTCCACAGCCTTGCGGGATTCCTCCACCTGGCGACGGTGCGCCTCGAACCTGGCACGGGCCTCGGCGTACTGGAGTTCCCAGTCCTCACGCTGCTTCTCGTAGCCAGGCAGCCACTCCCCGGTCTCCGGGTCGAAGCCGTCCGGGTACTCGTAGTTGCCCTGCTCGTCGTAGGAGGCCGGCATGCCGTACAAGGTCGGGTCGAAGTCGTCGCCGACAGCCTCGCCGACGGTGCCCTCATTAGCCTGCTTGAGCGACAGGCTGATCCGGCGGCGGTCCAGGTCGATGTCGATGATCTTGACGAAGATCTCGTCGCCCACCTGGACAACCTGCTCGGGAATCTCCACGTGCCGGTCGGCCAGTTCGGAGATGTGCACCAGACCCTCGATGCCCTCCTCGACCCGGACGAACGCACCGAACGGGACGAGCTTGGTCACCCGGCCGGGCACAACCTGACCGATCTGGTGGGTACGCGCGAACTGCTGCCACGGGTCTTCCTGGGTGGACTTCAGCGACAGCGAGACGCGCTCGCGGTCCATGTCCACATCCAGCACCTCGACGGTGACCTCCTGGCCTACCTCGACGACCTCGCCGGGGTGGTCGATGTGCTTCCAGGACAGCTCGGACACGTGCACCAGGCCGTCCACGCCGCCCAGATCGACGAACGCGCCGAAGTTGACNNTTGCGGATCTGGCCCTTGGACAGGGTGTTGAGGAAGGTGTGACGGACCTCGGACTGAGTCTGCTCGAGCCAGGCCCGGCGGGACAGCACCACGTTGTTGCGGTTCTTGTCCAGCTCGATGATCTTGGCTTCGATCTCCTTGCCCACGTACGGCTGCAGATCGCGGACACGACGCATCTCCACCAGCGAGGCCGGCAGGAAGCCGCGCAGGCCGATGTCGAGGATCAGACCACCCTTGACGACCTCGATCACCGTGCCGGTGACCACGCCGTCCTCTTCCTTGATCTTCTCGATCGTGCCCCAGGCGCGCTCGTACTGAGCCCGCTTCTTGGACAGGATCAGGCGGCCTTCCTTGTCCTCTTTCTGCAGGACAAGGGCCTCGATGTGCTCGCCGGTCTTAACGACGTCGTGCGGGTCGACATCATGCTTGATAGACAGTTCGCGAGACGGGATCACGCCTTCTGTCTTGTAGCCGATATCGAGCAAAACCTCGTCTCGGTCGACCTTGACGACGGTTCCTTCGACGATGTCACCGTCGTTGAAATACTTGATGGTCTCGTCGATAGCGGCGAGGAACGCCTCTTCGGACCCGATGTCGTTAATCGCGACCTGAGGGGTCGAGTTGGCTTGCGTGGTGCTCGTCATGTGTGGGTTGGCTCCGGATGCGGACAAGGGAAATTTATGGACGCGCCGTTAACCGCGCACCCCCAGAAGGACCAGGATTCGCAGGACTTACCGCAGCCAACCGAGGGCGGCTACGGCACGCCCGGCGGGCCGCCAGCCCGGTCACCTGACCTTCAAGTCGGGTAACCACGACGGAACGCGCGAGGACACGGCGCAGGGTTCAGGATATGAGAGTAAGGCCGGGGGGTCAATTGACACCGGCCACAATAAGGTATCTTCCCGCGCCGGCGAGGGGTGCGGACCCGCGGGAACGCCAGGTATGGCCCGGAGGATTCAGGTATGCCCGGGGACGGTTTGACCGAACCGGCGTACGCCCCCAGGGGTTTGGCCGAACCGGCGCAGGTCCCCGGGGGCCTCTTGGCCAAGGCCATGTAGGTAACGTCCCGATTGGACGCCAGCACCTTGATCCGCACCGCCGCCCGATGCGAGCCCGCGAACACGGTCACATCTGCCCCCAGCTTCCCCTCCGCACCGTCCCGTGAAACGCTGATCCCCCGGCCAGTCAATGAAAGCGGCAGCGTACCCGAAAGATTCTGTAGGCTGCCACATCGATCGAATTCCTGAGCGGCAAAGAGGCGAGCGAGTGGGACGGGTGATGCGGTTGCGCTGGCTGAGGCGGAGCGGCGG
>PMOU01000190.1:33089-42321 GCA_003161205.1 Actinomycetota bacterium
CCGTATCGGGGGGGTCTGGGGGGCGGAGCCCCCCGAGGGTAGCTAGTGCGCGGCGTCGGACCAGCTGCGGCCGGTGCCTACGGAGACGTCTAGGGGGACGCGGAGGGAGGCGGCGCCTTCCATCGCGGCGCAGACTAGGTCACGGGCCGGCTCTAGCTCGCCGGGCGCTACCTCGATGATGAGCTCGTCGTGGACCTGGAGGAGCATNNAGCGCCATCCGTTCGGCCATCTCCCGGCGCTGCCGGTTGTCCGAGGTGAGGTCGGGCAGGTACCTGCGCCGGCCCATCATGGTGGCGGTGTAACCGTCCATCCGGGCCCGGGCGACCACTTCCTGCAGGTAGTCCCGGATGCCGCCGAACTCCTTGAAGTACTCCTCCATCAGCCCGCGCGCCTCTTCGGGCGTGATGCGCAGCTGCAGGGACAGCCCGTAGGCGGACAGCCCGTAGGCCAGGCCGTAGTTCATCGCCTTGATCTTGGCGCGCATCTCCGGGCTCACCTCGGTGGGCGCCACCCCGAACACCCGGGACGCGGTGGCCGCGTGGAAGTCGTGGCCCGACTCGAACGCCGCGATCAGCGCCGCATCCTCGGACAGGTGCGCCATGATCCGCAGCTCGATCTGGCTGTAGTCGGCGGAGAGCAGGGTCTCATAGCCCGCGCCGACGACGAAGCCCAGCCGGATCTGACGGCCGAGCTCGCTGCGGATGGGAATGTTCTGCAGGTTCGGATCGGTGGACGACAGCCGGCCGGTGGCCGCGACCATCTGGTTGAAGGTCGTGTGGATCCGGCCGTCCTCACCGGCCATCGGGATCAGCGAGTCCACGATCGACATCAGCTTGGCCACGTCACGATGGCGCAGCAGGTGCTCAAGGACGGGGTGGCCGGTCTGCGCGAGCAGGTGCGTCAGGGCCTCGGAGTCGGTGGTGTAGCCGGTCTTGATCCGCTTGGTCTTAGGCAGCCCGAGCTCGGTGAACAGCAGCTCCTGCAGCTGCTTGGGCGAGCCGAGGTTGAACTCGTGCCCGGCGACCGCGTACGCGGACTGCTCGGCCGCCTTCGCCTCGCCGTGCAAGGTGGCGGACATGGCCGCGAAGTGATCGACGTCGGCGGCGATCCCGGCGCGCTCCATCTTGGCCAGCACGTTGACCAGCGGCAGCTCGAGCTCGTGCAGCAGCGCGACCGACTCGCGCCGGTCCAGGTCTTCGTCCAGGGCCGTGGCGAGCTCGAGGGTGGCCTGGGCGCGCAGCACCAGGGCGGCGGCCGCGTCCCGCTCGCCGGAGCCGTCCAGGGTCAGCTGGCCGCCTTCGGTCTCCTCGCGCAGTTCCTTGCCCAGGTAACGCAGCGCCAGGTCGGCCAGGTCGAAGGTGCGCTGGCCGGGCAGCGCGAGGTAGGCCGCCAGCGCCGTGTCGCTGGCCAGCCCGGCCAGCGTCAGGCCGCGGGCCGCCAGCGCGTGCATCGGGCCCTTGGCGTCGTGCAGCACCTTGGGGTGGGCGGGGTCGGCCAGCCAGGCGGCCAGGGCCTGCTCGTCGGACGCCGTGAGCTCGACCGGGTCCAGGTACGCGCCGTGCCCGTCGGGGGCAGCGATGGCCAGGCCGGTGACGTTGCCCGTGCCACGCCCCCAGGTGCCGGACAGAGATACCCCGGCCCGTTCGGCGGAAGAATGGGCGGCCAGCCAGGCACCCGCCTGGTCGGGTCCGAGCAGGTCGATCACCACCTCGAACGGCACTTTTTCCGCACCGGGAGCGGCTGAGGTGCCCAGGGGGCTGTCGGGGTCGGAGCCGGTCGCGCCGATGAGGCCGTGCGGGAGCGTGGCGTACAGGCGCTCGCGCAGCACCTTGAACTGGAGCGTGTCGAAGAGCTGGTGAATCTTCTCCCGGTCCCAGGCCACCGGCAGCAGGTCATGAGGCAGGGCTCCGACCGTCTCGGCGGGCATGTCGGTGATCAGCGCGGTGAGCTGGCGGTTGCGCAGCACGCTGCCGAGGTGCTCGCGGAGCGCGTCGCCGGCCTTGCCCTTGACCTCGTCGACCCGGTCGACGAGCGCGGCCAGCGAGCCGAACTCGGCGATCCACTTGGTCGCGGTCTTCTCCCCCACCCCGGGGATGCCGGGCAGGTTGTCGCTCGGGTCGCCGCGGACCGCGGCGAAGTCGGGGTACTGCGCGGGGGAAAGCCCGTACTTCTCGGCCACCGACTCCGGGGTGAAGCGGGTCATGTCGGTGATGCCGCGGCGGGTCATCAGCGCCGTCACCCGGTCAGAGACCAGCTGGAGCACATCGCGGTCGCCGGTGACGATGAGAACGTCCATGTCTTCGGCCGCGGCCTGGGTCGCCAGCGTGGCGATCACGTCGTCGGCTTCGTAACCAGAGACCGACAGCCGCCTGATGCCGAGTGCGTCGAGCACCTCGAAGATCAGGCTGAGCTGGCTGCGGAAGTCCTCGGGGGTCTCCCGCCGGTTGGCCTTGTACTCGACGTACTGCTCGTGCCGGAAGGTCGGCTCGGCCCGGTCGAACGCGACCGCGACATGGGTCGGNNCGGTAGGCCAGCGAATGACCGTCTAGCAGGAGCAGCCGGTCGCGCCCCGTTGATTCTGCTTGCGTCGCCACCCATCGATCCTATGGTCCGAACGGGCGGCCGGGTCCCCGTCCGCCAACCGCGGGGCGCGAATTGGCGGACGGGGACCACGAGATGTTAGGAGGAGAAGGCGAAGACGGTCGTGGAAGTGAACGTCTTACCCGCGCCTAGTTCGGTGGAGGGGAAGTTGGGCTGGTTCGGGGAGTTCGGGAAGTGCTGGGTCTCGAACGTGTAGCCAGCGCCCTGGCGGTAAGTGTGGCCGCTGATGCCCACGAGCGTTCCGGTGAGGAAGTTGCTCGTGTACACCTGGACACCAGGCTGGTCGGTCCAGACGGACAGCTCACGGCCGCTGGAGGGGTCCCAGGCGTGGGCGGCCAGGTTGAGGCCGTCCGGGCCGGTGGTGGCGGGGGTCTGCGCGTTCAGCACCCAGTTGTGGTCGTACCCCTGGGCGAGCAGCAGCTGGTTGTAGGCCGCCGGGGCGTGGTCGGGCGCGCTGACATCGTCAATCCGTCCGCCGATCGTCTGCGGGGTGGTGAAGTCGAACGGCGTGCCGAACACCGACGCGTTGTAGCCGAGCGGGATCTGGGTCAGGTTAGTCGGCGTGTACTTGTCCGCGTTGATCTGCAGCAGCTGGCCGTAGGCCGATCCGGCCGGGGACGCCTCGCCCGCCAGGTTGAAGTAGGCGTGGTCGGTCACGTTGGTGACCGTGTTGAGGTTCGTCGACTCGTTGGTCAGCTTGTAGTGAATGCCGAGCTGGTCGGAATTGTTCAGGGTGAAAGTGGTGACGTCCTTGAGCGTGGCCGGGTAGCCCTGGTCGCCGTTCGGGCTGACCAGCGTGAGCTGCAGGCCGACATAGCCGTGGCCCCTGACTTCCCTGGCTGCCCAGATGTGGTTACCGAAGCCGACGAGGCCGCCGTGCAGGCTGTTNNGCGGTCACCGGCGGGCTGTCGTATTTGACGTAATCCGCCAGAGTCTTGAAGCCCAGGAGGACGTCGGCCTCCCGGCCGTTGCTGCCCGGCACGTTGATTTCCTGCAGGATCCCGCCGAAGGTGAGGATCTTCACGCTCATGCCCTGGGTGTTGCTGAGGGTGTACCGGTACACCGCGGTTTCCTTGCCGGTGTACGGCTCGATGGTCGAGCCGAAGTACTGCTTGCTGATGGACAGGCCGCCGCCATACCCGGCCCGGGAGTGATGGGTGGTGGTCGCCGCCGAGGCCTGGGTGGCCGCGAGGGATCCGCCGACGGCGATCGCCACCATGGCTGCCAGCCCCAGGATGGCCGGGCCGCGAAGACGCCGCTGTCTTCCGATTTCGCGCATGCCGTGCTCCTTTCAGTGAATGTTCCAAGGAGATTGTGAGCGTTAACAAGCGCCAAGTCACGCCTTATCACGCAAAAATGCCGCGGATCCCGGAGCGGTAAGACTTGCATAATGTTCGGTCCCGTCGGCTTCGCCGGACCGCCGGGTTCGCCCGGGGCGGGGCGGAGGCAACCGAGCTGGGCTTTCGCCTGCGCCCGTTGCTGTCCGCCGGCGCGCTCGTGGGAACCTTGACCCGAGCTAACCGACGCGGAGGTGCGGATGGACCAGGAGACCCTGGACAAGATAATGGCGCTGACGATCGTCGAGGGCACGCTCCCCGTCACCATGGGCATCACGATCGTGTCGGCCTCCGCGACGGAGGTCGTGGCGACGATGCCGGTGGCCGGCAACAGCCAGCCGTACGGCCTGCTGCACGGCGGCGCCTCCTGCGTCCTCGCCGAGACCATCGCATCGCTGGGCGCGGCCCTGCACGCCGGCCCGGGCCGGATCGCGGTCGGCATCGAGATCAGCGCGACGCACCATCGCGGGGTCCGCGACGGACAGGTGACCGGGGTGGCCAGGCTGGCGCATGGCGGCCAGACGCTGGCCACCTACGACATCGTCATCTCCGACGCCGCCGGCCGCCGGGTGTGCACATCCCGGCTAACCTGCCTGATGAGGGACAATGTGCCCGGTGCCGCGGAGAACAGCGTCCCGCCCGCAATTAACCCCGCAATTAACAGAGAGTTATCGGCTCATACTCACGCGAGCGGGACCCGTCACTTTGCACCACGAGGCGACAGGTCGCTAACGTGGTAACAGCAGGCCCGGGGGGTCCAAGTAGAAAACGTGTCGGCCGGGGAAGGCAGACACGGCACCAACGGCCCTCCGGGTTCCTGCTGTCAGGGCTCAGGCCTGCACCGATCAGGGCTGCGGGGTCTCGGCGGGCACGCGCATGCTGCCCTCGATCACCGCTTCGGCGACCTTGCGCATGGTCATCCGGCGATCCATCGACGTCTTCTGGATCCAGCGGAAGGCGTCGGGTTCGCTCAGCCCGTGCTCGGACTGGAGCAGGCCCTTGGCCCGGTCGAGCAGCTTGCGGACCTCGAGACGCTCACGCAGCGTGCCGATCTCGGCGTCGAGCGCGCGGATCTCGGCGAAACGGCTGACCGCCATCTCGATGGCAGGCACCAGGTCGGCCTTGGTGAACGGCTTGACCAGGTAGGCCATCGCGCCCGCGTCGCGAGCCCGCTCCACCAGCTCGCGCTGGGAGAAGGCGGTCAGGATGACGACCGGCGCGATCCGCTCCGCGGCGATCCGCTCCGCGGCGGAGATCCCGTCCAGGACCGGCATCTTGATATCGAGGATGGCCAGGTCCGGGCGCAGCGTCGTGACATGCTCAACGGCCGACTCCCCGTCGCCGGCCTCGGCGACAACCGAGTAGCCTTCTTCTTCTAGCATTTCCTTGAGGTCGAGGCGGATCAGTGCTTCGTCCTCAGCGATAACGACACGCAGTGGGTTCTGGCTCACGCAGAAGAGCCTACCGTTAGCAGGTAGATTGTCTTTCGGGTGGCTCCCCGCTGGGGGCCGCACCAGCTAGCCCCGGTATGCCAATTGGTAGAGCACGCGGCCTCAAAAACCGTGCAGTGTGGGTTCGAGTCCCACCCGGGGTACCGATGACCAGGGCGTTTGTGACGGTCAGCCCGTTTCAGGGCCGTGGTAGGGGATCAGGACCGCGGTGATGTTGTCGGCTCCCCCCGCGTCCACCGCGAACTTCACCATGTCCACGGCGGCGCCGAGCGGGTCCTCAAGCGCCTTGGGCAGTGCGAGCGCGGCGAGGTCCGCCGCTTCCGGCAGGTAGTTCCACAGGCCGTCGGAACACACCAGCAGGGCCCCGGGCCCGGGCGGCGTGTACCGCTCGACGTGCGGGTCGAGGTCAGGGCCGTCCGGATGGTCCCCGCCCAGCCAGCGGGTCAGCACGTGCGCGTGCGGCGAGGCCAGCGCCGCGGCCTGGTCGGCCAGGCCGGCCGCGACCATTCCCCCGGCCACCGAGTCGTCCTGGGTGAGCTGGCGGGACTGCGGCTCCGGCTGAGCCAGCCAGTAGCCGCGGCTGTCCCCGAGCCAGCACAACGTCACCTCATAGCCGCTGGCCACGACGGAGACGAAGGTGGTGGCCGGGGTGTCGCCCGTGGGCCCGGCCAGGGCCGCGATCGCCTCGCGCGCGGCCGTCACCCCGGCCCGCGACGCCTCGTCCAGATCGCCCCCCGCCTGCACCGCGGCCACCAGCACCGGCAGCGCGGCCTGCACGGCCGCCAGGGACGCCTCATCCGGCCGGGCCGAGGAGGAGACGCCATCGCAGACCACGGCGACCACCATGGGCCCGGTCGGTGACTGCTCCGCGGCCAGGGCCATCGCGTCCTCGTTGCGGTGATGGCGAAGGCCCCGGTCGCTGACGCCGGCCGCGGGACCCAGATCGACCTCGGAATGGTCGCGCGACGACGGGCTGTTGATCATGTGCCTACGTTAGTGCCTACGTATTCATCTCGGCGCGCGGTAATCACCTAGGTGATCGTCCCGGTGCACGGTGATCGCGGTCCAGGCGCCCAGATTGATGCGGTCGCCGTCCTGCAGACGGACCTGATCTCCGATGGCGATCACGGTCCCGTTGACGAGCGTGCCATTAGCCGACCCCGGATCCAGCACGGCCCAGCTGGCGTTCGGCACCGCGATCAGGACCGCGTGCAGCCGACTGATCCCCGGGTCGGCCGGCGGCCCGGACAGGTCGATCTCCGGCGCGATGCCGCGTGACCAGCTGCGCCGCCCGATCCTCATCTGGTGGCCGACCAGGTGGAACCGCCGCTCGGCGCCGCGGCCGGGGAACGCTACCGCGGCGCCCTGCGGCCCGGTGACCTGCTGCACCTGGTCGTAGTAGGCACGGTCCGCGACCACCACCGCGGTCCAGGTGGTCTGGGAGTAAGGAAACGAGGACGGGGGCGTGGAGGGGACGAACGGGCCAGGTGAGAAGGCGGGCACGGCCGGGGCCCCGAAGGTGGTCTGGAAGGACGGCACCGGGCGGCCGCCCATGCGCAGGCCGCAGACAGCGCAGAAGTCATCGCTGGCCGACTCGTGGCCACCGGGACATACCGCCATCGCCTGGCTCCTCCCTCCCGTCGCGTCCCGTCGCGTGTCAGGCGTTCGAGCCGGCATCCTGCTCGGTAACCGCCGCAGGCTCAGCCAACGGCGAATCGGCCAGCGGGAAAGGCACCAGCACGGCCGTGATGTTGTCCATGCCGCCGGCCTCCAGCGCGAAGGTCAGCAGCGTGCTGGCCGCGCCGAGCGGGTCGGTCAACGCGGCCGGGAGCGCGAGCTTGGCCAGGCCGGCGGCGTCGGGCTGGTAGTTCCACAGCCCGTCGGAGCAGATCAGCACGACACCGGGTCCTGGCGGCTCGAACCGCACGACATGCGCCTGCGGCTCGACGACGTCCGCGCCGAGCCACCGGGTGATCACATGCGCCTGCGGCGACGCCATGGCGTCTTCCTCGGACAGGCCGCCGCGGGCGACCAGCTCCTCGGCGAGTGAGTCGTCGGTGGTCAGGCGCCGGGCGCCGGAATCCTCCGCGAGCCAGTACGCCCGGCTGTCACCGAGCCAGCACACGGTCACCGCATCGCCGCTGATGGTCGCCGAGATATAGGTGGCCGACGGCGCCTGCGCCGACGAGCCCAGGCTGGCCAGGGCCAGGTGAGCCTGGCCCACCGCGGCCAGCGACGCGTCGCTGGGATCATCACCGCGCCGCACCGACGTCAGCAGCATCCGCACCGCTGCCTGCGTCCCGGCCAGCGACGCCTCGTCGGACCGGGGCGAGGTGGACACCCCGTCGCAGACCACGGCCACCGCGACCGGGCCGGCCTCAGTCTCGGCCGTCGCGAGCGCCATCGCGTCCTCGTTGCGCTGATGCCGCAGGCCGCGATCGGTAATTCCGGCGAGCCACCCAAGGTCGAGTTCGACATGATCGCGGCCCGACGGTACCTGGCGACCGCACGATTCGCAGTAGCCGTCCGCGCTGACGGCACCCGGCGTGGCCGCCGGGTCGAGGGAGCAGACCGGGCACTGGGCCGCGGCCACGCCGTCGAGGGGCTCGGCCGTCATCGCCGGGTCCCGGGCGCTACGCCGTGCATCCCGGTAGGCCCGGCACCCGCAGTACTCCCGGTCACCGTGATACTCCTGGTCCCTGTGGTGTGCCCGGTCACTGTGATACTCCCGGTAACCGTGGCAATCATTGCTGACCCGCCATTCCCGCTCCCCGTCGTCGGATCTGACGAACCATGACGCTCTCTATTTTGCCCGTAATTCTGCACCGCATTGGGCAAACGCTGCATTGGGCTGGCACTGCATTGAGCTGCACTGCATTGGGCGGCGCTGCATTGGGCGGCGCTGCTGTGCGTCGACGCGGCCCGCCGGCCGCGAGTTCACGCGAGCGAACGGGTGGTGGGTGCGATCGCGGCCGGCAGCGGGACGGCGTCCGGGTCATCGGACAGGAAGCGGTCCACCGCCGAGGCGGCGCTGCGCCCCTCGGCGATGGCCCAGACGATCAGCGACTGGCCGCGGCCCATGTCGCCCGCGGCGAACACGCCGGGGACCGAGGTCGCATACGAGCCATCGCGGCTGACGTTGCCCCGCGGGTCGAACTCGACGCCGAGGTCGGTGAGCAGCCCCGGCCGTTCGGATCCGGTGAAGCCCATCGCGAGCAGCACCAGGTCGCCCGGCAGCTCGCGTTCGGTGCCGGGAACCGGGTTGAAGCCGTCGGCGTCGGCGAGCAGCAGGGACCGCACCCGGCCGTCGGCGTCGCCGAGGAACTCCAGGGTGGACACCGCGTAGGTACGCTCCCCGCCTTCCTCGTGCGCGCTGGAGGTCCGGAAGATCATCGGGTAGGTCGGCCACGGCTGGTGGTCCGGCCGGGACTGCGGCGGACACGGCAGGATCTCCAGCTGGGTCACCGACGCCGCGCCCTGCCGGTGAGAGGTGCCCAGGCAGTCCGCGCCGGTGTCACCGCCGCCGATGATGATCACGTTCCGGCCGCGGGCGCTGATGGCCGGATCGGCCGGGTGAGCCGGGTTCGCCGCCACGACGCGGTTGGATAGCGGCAGGAACTCCATGGCCTGGTGGATCCCGTCCAGCGCCCGTCCGGGCAGCGGCAGCTCGCGCGGCACCCGCGCACCCCCGCACAGCACGATCGCATCGAAATGGTCCCGCAGCTGATCGGCGGTGATGTCGGTGCCGGCCTCGACGCCGCACCGGAACTCGGTGCCCTCGGCCCGCATCTGGTCAAGGCGCCGGTCCAGGTGCCGCTTTTCCATCTTGAACTCGGGGATGCC
>PMOU01000537.1:0-2611 GCA_003161205.1 Actinomycetota bacterium
GTGTGGAAGTTCTGGGACGACGCCCGCGCCGGGCTGGTCGGCGACTGCGAACTCGCCGAACTCGAGTGCGGCATCGCCCGCTCCCCAGGTCACTGCATGACGATGGGCACCGCCTCCACCATGACCTCGGCCGCCGAGGCGCTGGGCATGACGCTGCCCGGGATNNCGGCGGGTGGTGGACATGGTCTGGGAGGACCTGACCCCGGACAAGATCCTCACCCGCGAGGCGTTCGAGGACGCGGTCGCGACCGTGCTCGCGCTCGGCGGCTCCACCAACGCGCTCATTCACCTGATCGCGATGGCCGGCCGGGCCGGCGTCGACCTGACCCTGGACGACTTCGACGCGGTCTCGCGCCGGGTGCCGTGGCTGGCCAACGTCAAGCCGAGCGGGACGTACCTGATGGAGGACTTCTACTACGCTGGCGGCCTGCCCGCGCTGCTCGGCCAGCTGGCGAAGGTCCCCGGGGCACTGCACCTGGACCGGACCATCGTCACCGGCGGCTCGTTCGGGGAAAAGATCACGGACGCGCCGATCTACAACGAGGACGTGATCCGGACCCCAGACACCGCGCTGGCCGCCGAGGGCGGGGTAGCGGTGCTGCGCGGCAACCTGGCCCCGGACGGCGCGGTCATCAAGCACATCGCGGCCGAACCGCGGCTGGTCAAGCACACCGGCCCCGCGGTCGTCTTCGACTCCTACGCCGATCTGCAGAAGCGGATCAACGACCCGGCGCTCAACGTCACTCCCGACTCGGTGCTGGTGCTGCGCAACGCGGGCCCCAAGGGCGGCCCCGGCATGCCCGAGTACGGCATGCTGCCCATTCCCGATTACCTGCTGGCCCAGGGCGTGCGCGACATGGTGCGCATCTCCGACGCCCGGATGAGCGGCACTAGCTATGGTGCCTGTGTGCTGCATGTGGCCCCGGAATCGTTCGTCGGCGGCCCGCTCGCTTTCGTCCAGACCGGTGATCTCATCACCCTGGACGTTGCTGCCCGCGAGCTTTCTCTAGATATCTCAGAACGGGCCCTGGCCCAGCGCCAGGAACACTGGCAGCCCCCCGCGGCGAAGTTCGAGCGCGGTTACGGCACCCTGTACACCGAGCACATCACCCAGGCCAACCAGGGTTGCGACTTCGACTTCCTGGCCCGGCGCGGCCGCAACCCAGAACCCGACCCGAAGTAGGAGACTGATGATTCAGGCGTTTGACCCGCGAACCGGAGAACCGGTGGGGGAGCCGGTCGCCGAGACCTCCGACACCGAGGTGGACGCGATCGTGGCGGCCGCAGCGGCCGCATCCGGCGCCTGGGCCGCGTTCGGCCGCCGGGCCGAAGCGCTCGAGGCCGTCGCCGACGCGCTCGACGCCCGCGCGGGCGAGCTCGCGGTCATCGCCGACACCGAGACCGCACTCGGCGGCGAACGGCTCACCGGCGAGGTCGCCCGCGCGACCGGCCAGCTGCGCCTGTTCGCCGCCGTGCTCCGCGACGACGGCGGGGTTTCGGGTGATCGCCCCGCTGGGTCGGCGCTGCCCGCTGGGTCGGCGCTCCCCGCCGGGTCAGGGCCTCCCGCCTACCTTGATGTGGTCGTCACTCCGGCCGCCGGGCCGGCGCCCGAGCTGCGGCGGATCAACCGGCCGGTCGGCCCGGTGGCCGTGTTCGCGGCGTCGAACTTCCCGTTCGCGTTCTCGGTGGCCGGCGGCGACACCGCCTCCGCCCTGGCCGCCGGCTGTCCCGTCGTGGTGAAGGCGCACGAGGCCCACCCCGTCACCTCCGACCTGACCGCCGAGATCATCACGGGCGCGCTGGCCGCGGCCGGGGCCCCGGCTGGGACTTTCGCGCTGGTCCACGGGGTGCAGGCGGGCCTGCGACTGCTCCGCCATCCGGCCCTGGCGGCGGCCGGGTTCACCGGGTCCACGGCCGGCGGGCTGGCCCTGGCCCGGGTCTGCGCCGAGCGGCCGGTCCCGATCCCGTTCTTCGGCGAGCTCGGCTCGGTCAATCCGTGCGTCGTGCTGCCCGGTGCCGCGTTCGCCCGGCCGGCCGGGATCGCCACCGGTTACGTCGCCTCGCTGACCCTGGGGACCGGCCAGTTCTGCACCAACCCGGGCCTGCTGTTCGTCCCCGAGGACGTCGGCCTGCTGACCGCGATCACCGAGGCGGCCGACGCCTCGGCCGGCGGCGCGATGCTGTCCGGCCGGATCTTCGCGGGCTACCAGGACGCGGTGGCCGAGGCCCAGGCCCATCCCGGTGTCACCGAGCTGGCCGCCGGGCAGCCGGGACCCGGGCCCTGGGGCGCGACGCCGCGGGTGTTCCAGACCTCGCTGAAGGAGTTCGCCGCCGACACCGCGGTCCTGGCCCGCGAGCGGTTCGGCCCGGCCGGGCTGGTGATCACCTACCCGTCAGTCGACGAGCTGCTGCCGGTCCTGGCCACGCTGCCGGGCAACCTGGTCGGGACCGTCCACGTCGATCCGGAGTCACCAGCGGACCTGGACCTGGCCCGTCCGGTGGTCGCGGCGCTGGAGCAGGTCGCGGGCCGGATCGTCTGCAACGGCTGGCCGACCGGCGTGGCCGTGGTCGCGGGCCAGCACCACGGCGGCCCCTGGCCGGCCACCACCGC
>PMOU01000537.1:2638-2946 GCA_003161205.1 Actinomycetota bacterium
ACGAACCCGAGGGCGTAGTCCGCGGCGGAGATCGCGCCGCCGTCTTCGGGCTGAACCGCGACGTCGTCGCCGAGCCGGTAACGGCCGAGTCGTTCGCCGGGCATACGTGCGCCGAACCTCAGCGCCGGGCTCACAAAGACCCAGTCGAGTGACGCGGGCGTGGCCGGGAGATCCTCGATGATGAGCGCCGCGCCGGCAAGGATCTCGCCGTGGAGCTCGGCGGGGATGTGGCTGAGGTCGGTGACGAAGCGATCCGCCCCGGCTGCCGGGCGCAGCGAGGAGTAGCCGCCGACGACGAACAGGGGTAC
>PMOU01000537.1:2952-3148 GCA_003161205.1 Actinomycetota bacterium
ACGACGTCCGCGCCCTCGATGGATGCCCGGAGCGTTGCCTCGTCGGTGGCGTCGCCTTGGACATAGGTCACGTCCGGGATGGGCGCGTCGGGAAGCGAGCGGCTCAGTGCGGTGACCTGGTGACCGCGGGCAGCGGCCTCCGCGACGATGGCCGAACCGGCATAGCCGGTGCCGCCGATGACGGTAATGCGAGACA
>PMOU01000127.1 GCA_003161205.1 Actinomycetota bacterium
GTGATCGAGCACAGCGTCTACGTTGACCCGGCCCGCCACCACCGCGGGATCGGCGCGGCCCTGCTCGCCGCGCTGACCGGATCGGCCGAGGCGGCCGGGATCTGGACGATTCAGGGCGGCGTGTTCCCCGAGAACGCCGCCAGCTTGCGACTGCACGAGCGGGCCGGGTTCCGGGTGATCGGCACCCGCGAGCGGATCGGTTGCCACTACGGCCGGTGGCGCGACGTGGTGTTCATCGAGCGCCGCAGCGCAACCGCCGGGGTTAGCTGACTTCCAGTTCTTTGAGCAGCGTGCGGACCCGGGCGGCGATCTCGTCGCGGATCGGGCGGACCTGCTCGACGCTCAGCCCGGCCGGGTCGGGCAGCTCCCACACCAGGTAGCGCTGGCCGGGGAACACCGGGCAGGCATCCCCGCAGCCCATCGAGATCACGATGTCCGCGGCTTCGGCCTGCCCGGCCACCAGCGGCTTCGGTATCTCCCGCGAGATGTCCACTCCGATTTCGGCCATCGCCGCCGCCACGGCCGGGTTCACCTGGCTGGCAGGCTCTGATCCGGCCGAGGTGACCCGCACCGCGTCGCCCCCCTCCTGTGCCAGCAGTGCCGCCGCCATTTGCGACCGGCCCGCGTTGTGGGTGCACATGAACAGCACCTCGGGAACGTCTGCCATCTTCGCTGTCCCTCCCTGTCAGTTCCCGGCGGGCGGGACTGCCCCGGCCGCCGCCGTCGCTCTCACGTCCACCCCGCGACCGCCACCGGGGCGAGCGCGCCCCGGCCCGACCGGGCCAGCGCGAAGACCACCAGGACCAGGCCCGCCGTGGCGACTACCTCGCCGATCCACAGGTGCGGAGCCGAGCGGGCCGTCCGCGACGCCGAGACGGCGGGCAGGGCAAACATCAGGTTGGCCAGCACGGCACCGCCGACCGCGCCCGCTGTCTGCGCCGCCACCACCGGGTTGAGGTGCGCGCCCGACATCGGGGCCAGCACGGTGATGATCACCGCCAGGGCCGCCACTGTGGCCAGGGTGTTCTCAAACAGTTCAAGCCCGAGCTGGCCGGGCGACAGGCGCGCCGCCATGATCCCTGAGCCGATCACGACCGCCACCAGCATCCCGGTGCCGATGAACTCCGCGAGCAGGCGGCGCGCGAGCCTGGGCATGGTTACCGGGCCGCCAGGGCGGTTGGCTGCGGGACGAGCACCGCCGACATGCGCGTCATCACGTCCGGGTTGACGCGGTAGTAAACCCAGGTGCCGCGCCGCTCGGAGCTGAGCAGCCCGGCCTCGCGCAAGATCTTCAGGTGGTAGCTGACCGACGGCGGCGTCATGTCGAAGGCGTCGAGCAGGTCGCATACGCACGACTCGCCACCCGGATGGCAGGCGATCAGCGACAGCAGGCGCAGCCGCACCGGGTCGGCCACCGCCTTGAACAACAGCGCCAGCTCCTGAGCCCCGCTTTCCGGCAGCGGCTCACACGCCAGCGGCGCGCAGCACTCTGTCCCGCCGACGACCTCGGGCGAGCAGTCTCCGCACCCGGACGAACTTTTATTAGACACATCTTTAATTTGACACATCTTCCAGCAGGAGCGCAAACTGTCGGCGGGAGTTGATTAAAAAACTCTCTAATCAAGCTAGGCAGGCCACCCGGCCGCCAGGAAGGAACGCACCATGTCTCGTGTGCAGCTCGCGCTACGCGTCGCCGACCTCGAAGGCTCGATCGCCTTCTACTCCAAGCTGTTCGGGGCCGAGCCCGCCAAGCGCCGCCCGGGCTACGCCAACTTCGCCATCACCGAGCCCCCGCTCAAGCTCGTGCTGATCGAGGGCACGGCCGACGAGCCCACCCGCATGGACCACCTGGGCGTGGAAGTCGCGACGACCGACGAGGTAACCGCCGCCACCAGCCGCCTGGCCGCCGCCGGACTGGTGACCGCCACCGAGGAAGACACCGCCTGCTGCTACGCCGTGCAGGACAAGGTGTGGGTCACCGGCCCCGGTGCCGAACCCTGGGAGGTCTACACGGTCAAGGGTGACGCCGACACGCTCGACAAGGCCCCCAGCTCCGTCTGCTGCGCCCCCGCCGACGGCCAAACGCTCGTCGCCGACATCCAGCGGCCCACCTGCTGCTGATCCTGACCGGAACCATCTCCTTGTTCCACGGCAAGTAGACGATACGACCGTGCCGGAGGCTGTGCTGTTCCGGGTGAGGCGCGAGGCGCTGTCTCAGCGGCTCTGCTTCGCTGGGCACCCCGGTGAAATTGAGTTGCGGGACCGGGTGCGCGACCCGCAGGATGTCCCTCATGAGCATGACTGCAGCTGTCCCGTCGCTGACCGTCGCCGTGCGGCCGGGGCGGGGTCAGCAGCAGCGGGGCCGGGGTCGGAGGCCGATCTTCGGCCGGTTGTGACCGCCGCGCTGGTCGCGGGGCTCCTGGCTGGCTATGGCATCGCCATGCCAGTGGGAGCGGTCGCGGCCTATCTGGTCGCCTTGACAGCGCAGACGTCGTTGCGGACTGGCGTGTTCGCCGCGCTCGGTGTCGCGACCGCTGATGGTGTGTACGCGCTGATCGCCGTATGCGGCGGCGCGGCGCTGGCTCCCGTGCTCCGTCCGGTCACACTGCCGTTGCGGCGGGGGTCGGCGGTGGTGCTGATCGCGCTGGCGGTCCATGGGACGGTGGCGGCGGTCCGCCGTTATCGCGAACGCCGGGATGGTACAGGGGCCGGCCGGGCGGCGTCCGGCGCGGCCCGGGCCTACCTGGGGATGTGGGGGATGACGACGATGAACCCGCTCACCGTGGTGTACTTCACGGCGCTGGTGCTCGGCAGGCAGGCGGCAGCCGCTCCGGGGCGTGCGGGTCAGGCCGTGTTCGTCGTGGCTGTCTTCGTCGCCTCCGCCAGCTGGCAGCTAAGGCAATTGCCCGCTGCAGTTCCTCCCGGATCCCAGACGCCTCAAGTTTTAGGAGGTTCACGACGAGAGAACTAGGCTCCATTGCCCGGAGGCTCTTGATTTCCCAGCCCCGTCAGC